>VGDC01000150.1 GCA_016869895.1 Alphaproteobacteria bacterium | reverse complement strand
CGCACCTCGTTCAGCTTCGCAGCGAACCTATGCGCCTGACTGACAGGCACGATACAGTCGGCCTCGCCGTAAATCAACGTCGCAGGCGGAATTTTATCATAATCGAGCGTTTCGCAGGAAAATGCCACCAGCTCCTCCAGCCAGTAAAGCCAGTTCTCGCCCTCGGCACTGGCCGCTTGCATGCCCTTCATCACTGCGCGCTGGGCGGAATCGCCGTAAGCACAAGTCAGATAAAAGGGTTTCAGCATCGCCGCCCTATCCGCGATGTAATCATCCAGCAGCTTCACCAAGGATTCAGGCGGGGCAGCATCCTGTATCTCTTCGCTTTTCGCTGCCTGATAATGGGTGGATAGCAGGATGATTTTTCGCGGGGAAATGACCCCATCGGTAATCGCGCGGAGAGCCACCTGCCCCCCCAGCGACCAGCCGATGACCACATCGGGCTTTTCACTGCGAAGCGCATCGAAACAGGTTACCACCGTCGGGAATGCGCCATAATCGAAGCTGTGTGCGCCGTCAGGCAACACATCTTTCAACGCATCGGCAGATTGCGCCCAGCCGCTAAACGCCAATACACGCATGGTTCACGGCCTCGGCAAGTCGTTCGATGTCGGCGGGTTTATGCTTCGCGGAGAAGGCGAAACGCAGGCGCGATGTGCCTTCCGGCACGGTCGGCGGGCGAATGGCGACGACCATGAATCCGGCGGTTTCCAACGCCTTCGCCGCGGCGATGGCCTTCGCTTCCTCGCCCATCATCAGCGGCACAATGGTGCTTTGTGGCTCCGGCAATCCCACAAGGCGCGAGAACAACCGCGCATTATCCATCGCCGCTTGGGCGCGCTCTGGCTCTGCCATGATGATTTCTACCGCCGCCTGCGCCGCACCGATGGTCGCTGGGGGAAGCCCTGTGGAGAAAATGAAGCTCCGCGCTGTGTTCACCAGATGGGTTATCAAGGTTTTTGAGCCAGCGACATAACCGCCATAGCTGCCGACCGCCTTGGACAATGTACCCAGCTGAATATCCGCTTTCACGGGCTGCGGCAGGCCGATGCCGTGGGCATCGTCGGTCATCAGCCAAGCGTCATTCGCATCGCATATGCGGCGCAAATCCGTCATCGGCGCCACATCACCATCCATGCTGAAGATGGTTTCGGTGATGACAAGGCAGTGGCGGTATTCATGACGATGATTCCACAATAACCGTGCAGCATCCTCCGCATCGTTATGGGCGAAGCGATACAGCTTCGCGCCGGAAATGCGGATGCCGTCCAGAATGCAGGCATGCACCAGTTTATCGGCGATGACGAGGTCGCCATGCCCCACCAGCGCAGGAATCGTGCCGATATTCGCCAGATAGCCGCTGCCGAAGACCAGCGCGGCTTCGGTGTGTTTGTAGCGCGCGAGGCTTTCTTCGAGCGCGGTGTAAAGCGGGTGATTGCCGCTGACCAGCCGCGCCGCGCCCGCTCCTGCGCCGTAAGCCGCCGTTGCTTCTAGTGCGGCCGAAATCACTTTTGGATGCTCGGCCAATCCGAGATAATCATTATCACAGAAAGACAAAAGCTTGATGCCATTCCGCGCCACCAAACCCGATTCCGCAGGCTGCATGGCCGGAAGCGTACGAAGGCGTTGCTGAGCCTCGTTTTTCGCTGTTTTTTCCGCTAATACTGCGTCCAGTGCTGGCATTCTACCCCGAAATGGTGCTATAAGTGCGGTCTGTTTTCCATCAAGATGGGTGAAAGTAAAATGCGCTACGACTGGACGCAAGCAGAAATCGAAGCTTTGTTTGAACTGCCGTTTAACGACCTGCTCTTCCGCGCGCAGTCCATCCACCGTGAGCACTTCGACGCGAACGAGGTTCAGGTCAGCACCCTGCTTTCCATCAAGACCGGCGGTTGCCCTGAAGATTGCGCCTATTGCCCGCAAAGCGCCAGCTTCGAGACCGGCGTGAAGGCCGACAAGCTGATGGAGCTGGAAAAGGTGGTGGAAGAAGCCCGTGCCGCGAAAGCCGCAGGTGCCAGCCGTTTCTGCATGGGCGCCGCGTGGCGCAGTCCGAAAGAGCGCGATATGCCGAAGGTCGCTGCGATGATCAGCGAAGTGAAGGCACTGGGCATGGAAACCTGCATGACACTGGGCATGCTCACCGAATCGCAGGCCGTGACCTTGAAAGAAGCAGGGCTCGACTATTATAACCATAATGTCGATACCTCGCCGGAATATTACAAAGAAATCATCACCACCCGCACCTATGAAGACCGCCTGAACACGCTGGCGAATGTGCGCAAAGCGGGTATGAGCGTCTGCTGCGGCGGCATCGTCGGCATGGGCGAAGAGCGCAAGGATCGTGCGGGCTTGATGCATACGCTCGCCACTATGAACCCGCACCCTGAAAGCGTGCCTGTGAACCTGCTGGTACAGGTCGAAGGCACGGCACTGAATAACGTCTCCCGCATCGATTCCATCGAATTCGTGCGCACCATCGCCGTGGCACGCATCCTCATGCCGAAATCCCATGTGCGCCTTTCCGCTGGCCGCGAAGAGATGGACGAGCAGACGCAGGCGCTTTGCTTCCTCGCCGGCGCGAACTCCATCTTCTATGGCGAAAGATTACTGACCACCGCAAATCCGCAGGCGGAAAAGGACATGCGCCTCTTCGCCAAGCTCGGCCTGCACCCCGAAGGCGGTCGTTTCCCCACACCGGAAGAGCTGGCAGCCGCCGCTCATCATGAAGCACACGGTTGCGGATGCTCGCATGAAGAGCACGAAGCCCACACCAAGGAAGCGGCAGCACACGCCGCCTAAGAGGTCCTATGGCCGACGAACAACCTTGGAAAGCCCCTTCGCAAGCGCATCTCTGGCGGCCTTACGCGCAGATGCAGCTTTTGCCGCCCCCCGTCAAAGCCGTGCGCACGGAAGGCAGCCGCATCCATCTCGATGACGGGCGCGTGCTGGTGGACGGCATCGCCAGCTGGTGGACGGCTGCCCATGGCTATAACCACCCACATATCCTTGCTGCCATGCATAAACAGCTGGACACCATGCCGCATATCATGTTCGGCGGGTTGACCCATGATCCGGCCATTATCCTCTCAGAGAAACTCGTGAAAATCGCGCCACGCGGCCTGAACCGTGTGTTTTTCACCGATTCTGGCTCGGTCAGCGTCGAAGTCGCCATGAAAATGGCGCTGCAATACTGGCAGAACGTCGGCCAGCCGAATAAGAACAAATTCATCTGCTTCCGCGGCAGCTACCACGGCGACACCTTCGGCGCGATGGCAGTCTCCGATCCGGAAGACAGCATGCACAAGGCCTTCAAAAGCACCGTTTCCCACCAATTCGTGCTGGACATCCCCTCCAGCGAATACTCCTTCGCCGAGTTCGAGGATACCCTGCAAGCCATCGCCAAGAACGTCGCGGGCATCATCGTCGAGCCACTGGTGCAGGCCGCTGAGGGCATGCGCTTCTATTCGGCGGACACGCTGGAAGCCATCCACCGCGTGGCGAAGGCCAATAACATCCTGTTCATCGCTGACGAAATCGCCACAGGCTTTGGGCGCACGGGCAGCCTCTTCGCCTGCAACGAAGCGGGCATCACCCCCGACATCATGTGCCTCGGCAAGGCGCTCACCGGAGGATGCATCACACTCGCCGCCACCATGACCACCGAAGCCATCTTCGAGGCTTTCCTCGCCGATACGCAGGAGAAAGCCTTCATGCACGGGCCGACCTATATGGCCAATCCCCTCGCCTGTTCCGCCGCTATCGCCTCACTGGAGTTGTTCCAACAAGAAGACCGTATTGCGCAGGCGGAGGCCATTGAGACCCAGCTGCGTGAAGACCTGTTTCCCCTGCGTTTCACAGAAGGGGTGCGGGATGTGCGCGTCAAAGGCGCAATCGGCGTAGTAGAGCTGGATGCAGAGACCATCGACAAAGTCTGGTTCAACCAGCGTTTCGTGGAGCTCGGCGTGTGGATTCGCCCCATCAAGAACGTCTTGTATTTGATGCCCGCGCTCACCATATCTAAGGATGAGCTTTCCCTGCTCACGAATGCCATCAAACAGGTAGTCGCGGAATGGTTGAGCGGAAAAGCGTAGGTTTTTCGTTTGCAGAACGTTCAAATAGCTAAATTTTTCGCGGAAAAATATCGTTATTTTGCAGCGCGATAAACCATTCACGAATCGTGCAACAAAAAAATCTGCATTTATTACAAAAAATTCACTGGAAATAGGGCTTTACAAACCCCATCTTATGCATATATAAGTGCGTCTCTTTTTCGGAAACAGTAATAGAGTAATTTGTGTTCTTTTCACAGACCCCAAACACTTAGCTTAAGTGCGTAAGACATAGGTAGTACCCGAGAGGGGTTACCCGTAGTGAAGTAAACACTGTAGCTGGTTGGTTACCTTATAACCATTGGTTTCAGTTTTTAACGCTTATGGAGTGTACCCCTGATGGAAACATTCGCTACCGTACGTGAACTCGTCGCAAAAGAACAGCCGAATACCCCCGTCCATATCCTTCGTCCGCACGTTGTCAAAACTGCTGCGAAGTTTTTTTTGGACAATTTCCCCGGTGAAATAGTCTATGCTGTGAAGACCAACCCTGAGGCTGACGTGCTCGACACGCTGTATCAGGCTGGCGTGCGTCACTTCGATGTAGCGTCCCTCCATGAGATCCACTCTGTCGCGTCCCGTTTCCCTGACGCGAAGATGCATTACATGCATCCCGTGAAGAACCGCGAAGCCATCCGCAAAGCCTATTTCGAATACGGCATCCGTGATTTCTCCCTCGATTCCTATGAGGAATTGGAGAAGATCCTTGCCGTCACGAACCACGCGGAAGACCTGCGACTCTTCGTGCGCCTGTCCATCTCCAACGGCCATTCGGCTTATGCGCTGTCCGGCAAGTTTGGCATCCCCGTGCTTGAAGCGGCTGATCTGCTGCGCGAGTGCCAGAAGTATGCGAAACAGACCGCCATCTGCTTCCATGTCGGCTCCCAGTGCATGAACCCAGAGGCATACAGCAACGCCATGATGCTGGTCGCGAACCTGCTGAAAAGCAACAACCTGACCATCGACATTCTGGACATCGGCGGCGGTTTCCCCTCCGTCTATCCGGATTTGGCGCCTCCTCCGCTGATGGACTTCATGAAGACCATCGCCAAGAGCTTCCGCAAGTTCAAGAAATTGAACCCGAACTGCGAACTCTGGAGCGAACCCGGTCGTGCGCTGGTCGCGGAAGGCGGCTCGCTGCTGGTGCGCGTCGATTTGCGCAAAGGTAACAAGCTGTATATCAACGATGGCACCTATGGCACGCTGTTCGATGCTGGTCACCC
>VGDC01000149.1 GCA_016869895.1 Alphaproteobacteria bacterium | reverse complement strand
GAATCGCGCTTGCCGCTATCGCCTGCCGCATCTGGCGTAGCACTGCGTTTTTGGCCGCTTTCCGCCAAGCCAGCATCGGCCCTGCGGCGGCCACAAGCAATAGCGGAACGGCGAGGGGAAGCATGATGGCATCATAGAAAGGCGCGCCGACGGACACGGAGGGCAAGTCGAACACCTGCAGCATGATGGGGTAGATGATGCCGAGGAACACCGTCGCACAGGCCGTCAGCAGTAACAGGTTATTCACGAGGATTCCCCCTTCGCGGGAGACGGGCGTGAAATCCGGCGCGGTGGGTTTTGGGTAGCGGATGGCATAGAGCCACAGGCTCCCGCCGATGAGCGTCGCCGTGAACAACAAAATATACATGCCGCGCTCAGGGTCGCTGGCGAAGCTATGCACGGATGTCAGAAGGCCGGAGCGTACGAGGAAGGTGCCCATCAGGCTAAGGGCGAAGGTGAGGATGGAAAGCAGCAGCGTCCAGTTCTGTAGCATCGGCCGTTTGCCGAGCACCAGCAGACAGTGGATGAGCGCCGTGCCGGAAACCCAAGGCAGCAGCGAGATATTCTCCACCGGATCCCAGAACCACCAGCCGCCCCATCCCAATTCACGATACGCCCACCAGCTGCCCAGCCCGATGCCCCAAGTGAGCAGCCCCCAAGCCAGCAACGCCCATGGCTGCACCTGTTTCGCCCAAGCGGAATCGATTGCTCTTCCGGTCAGCAGCGCACCCGTCGTCAGCGCGAAGACCACCGAGAACCCTACATAGCCCAGATAAAGCAGAGGCGGGTGAATCGCTAAACCGATGTCTTGCAGCAGCGGATTAAGGTCTTGGCCCTCGAAAGGCACGGGGGAAAGGCGCTCGAACGGATTGGAGGTCAGCAGGATGAACAGCAGGAAACCCGCGCTCACCCAAGCCAATGCGATGAGCGCGCCATTGAACAGGCGTTCATCGTCGTTGTGGCGATTGAACACCGCGAAAGCAGCGGCGAAGGCCGCCACCATCCACACCCAAAGCAGCATCGAGCCTTCATGATTGCCCCAGCTTCCGGTGATTTTATAGAGCATCGGCTTGGCGGTGTGGGAGTTCTGATAGACATTCGCCACGCTGAAGTCCGACACGGCGAAGGCGTGGAGCAGCAATAAAAGCCCGCCTGTCACCAGCATGAAAACGGCGAGGGTGACACGGCTGGTCAGTGGTTTCGGGAAGGCCTTGTCGCAGGCAATACTTGCGATACCGCCAAGGGCAAGCGCCGTGCTCAGCAACGCTGCCAGCGCAAGCAGCGCATTCGCCAGCTCGGCGGTCATGGATTCTTATCCTTGATGGCTTTTGCCACTTCGGGTGGCATATAATTCTCGTCGTGCTTCGCCAGCAGTTTCGTGGCTATGAAACGCCCATCCTTCAAGTGCCCTTCCGCTACCACCCCTTGCCCTTCGCGGAAGAGGGTGGGGGGCAGGCCGTTATAGCTGACGTCTAGGCTTTCGGTGTAATCGGTGACGGTGAAGCGCAGGGTTTCGCCCTCTTGCTGCACACTGCCTTTTTCGACCATGCCACCCAGCCGGAAATACTCCGTTGCAGCGGGTTTTTTGCTGGCGACATCCGTTGGCGTGAAGAAAAAGACGAGGTTATCGCGGAAGGCATTCATGATGAGCAGCACCGCCGCCACAAGAAAGCCGACAGCGAAAATTGCAAACCACATCCGTTGGCGTTTAGGCGTCATGGCCGCCCTGCAGCTGTTTCAGGGTGCGTTGCGCTTCGCGTAGCTTCTGGCGCGCCCAAACCGTCAGGGCAATGAAAATGGCGATAGCCAGCCCATAACACGGCCAGATATACGCGCCATAGCCTTCCATATGCAGGAAAGCGGCGGTCTCTGCCAGAAACGCATCCATCACAAGCGGAATTCCTTAAGGTTAAGCACAATCCGTGCAGAACCTATCCTGATTACCGCTTGGCTGGCAAGGGGTTTTCAGCAGGAATCGGCGCAGACTTCAGATGATCCGGCAGAATCGCGGGGGCGGGAGCCTGCAATTCCGGCACCTCCGGCGCGGGCGGCGGCGGAGTCGGCTGAGTCATTGCGGGTTCTGCGAATTCTGCGCGCGATGCAGTCGTTTCATAGCCCTCGAAGTTGCTGCGCCAGACGTTCAGAATCGCTTTGCAGCGTTTATCGATGTCTGCGGTTTCGCCGATGCCAAGCTTGCGGCGATTACGGTTGGAGATAAGCGCTTCCAATTCGTTCAGAATCATCACCTGCGTGTTCTTGGCGATGGATTCGGTGTGTCCATTCGGCAGACCGAAGTTGTGTTCCAGCTCCACGCGGGCATTGAGGATTTTCGCCACCGCCTGTTCACCCAGCTGGCGCGCTTTCTCCTCCTCGTCCTTCTTATAGAAATCCGTCTGCTGGTTATAGGCGATGTACTGGTTCGCGCAGTTATAGAAGATGAAGTCATCCAGCATGCGATAGAAGCGGCGGCGGCTCTTGCCCTCGCGGATCTTCTCTTCTTCGATGCGGATGGTTTCCTTGATGAAATTAATAATGTCGCGGTTACCGAAATATTCAGCAAAGGCCAGCACTGTGCGGCCTTTGGTGTTCACCGCGCGGAAATCCGCCCCGCGCTCCACGAGGAACTGCACCAGCGGCAGGTTATTGTTGGTGATGGCGTTCATCAGCGGCGTTTCCCCTTTGGGGTCGCGGATGTTCATATCCGCACCTGCGTCCACCAGCAGCACCACGATGGGCATGCTTTCCTTGGCGTTTCTGGATGCGGCATAGGAGATAGCCGGCCAACCGTCGCTGGAGCGGGCATTCGGGTTCGCGCCAAGCCAAAGTGCTTCCTTGACTTTTTCAGGCGTGCCGAGATTGGAATAATAGGTCAAATCCGCGTTCAGCTTCTTATAAGCCGCGGGAGTCTGGATGATGCCGGAGCGATGGATGCTGCTCTCGGTCGAAGGGGTGGGGATTTCCAGTGCGGCGGAAGGCTCGGCCAGTTTTTCGTCGGTCTTGCCGTCCTGCTTGGCAGCCGCTTTCTCTTCCTTGGTCAGTTGTGCTTCAGCGGCAGGCGCTGCGGCAGGTGCAGCATAAGCCGTGCTGGTCAGCAACGCGAAAATGCAGCTGGCAACGGCAAAGGGCAGGGCGCGGCTCTGGATAGGCATAGTGTATTCCTCAGCAAGTGCTTGCTTTAATATTGCTATAATGTGCGCCACTATAATAACACCCTCTATAATAGGCAAATTCATTTTTCATCGCGGATAAAAAGCACATCTCCCCTTGACGTGACGCGCCTGCAGCCCAATATGCTTCCAAACTTCATTCGCATCGCAGGAGCTTAAACATGGCTAAGACCGCCAAGAAAGACACCGTTCAATCCAACGCCCAGACCCATTCCTTCAATGCGGAGATCAGCAAGGTATTGAAGCTGGTCATCCATTCTTTATACACCAATAAAGACATTTTCCTGCGTGAATTAGTGTCGAATGCCTCGGATGCCTGCGAAAAATTGCGTTATACCGCCATCACCTCCCCCGAATTGCTGGATGGCGAGACGGATTTGAAAATCCGCCTGACGACCGATAAAGCCGCGAATACGCTGACGGTCACCGATTCCGGCATCGGTATGGATGAGGCGGATCTGGTGAACCACCTCGGCACCATCGCCAAATCCGGTACGGAAGAGTTCTTCTCCGCGCTCACGGGTGATTCCAAGAAAGACGCCTCCCTCATCGGCCAATTCGGTGTGGGGTTCTATTCCGCCTTCATGGTGGCCGAGAAAGTCACCGTCATCACCCGTAAGGCCGGCAGCGACAACGCGTTCATCTGGGAATCGGCGGGCGAGGGCGAGTTCACCATCGCCGAAGCGCCATCCGACACACCGCGCGGCACGTCCATCACCTTGCACCTGCGTAAAGGCGAAGAGCGATACACCGACCGCCACGCACTGGCGCATATCGTCAATACCTATTCCGACCATATCTCTTTCCCCATTGAATATCAGGGGGAGGGTGACGATGCCGCCGAGGTCATCAATGAAGGCATGGCGCTCTGGACGCGCCCGAAGGCAGACATCACCGAAGAGCAATATAAGGAATTTTATCATCACGTTGGTCACACGGCGGATAAACCCTTCCTCACCCTGCATAATCAGGTGGAGGGCAAACTGTCTTATACCAACCTCCTTTTCGTGCCCTCCGTGCGTCCGTTCGACCTCTTCCATCCGGATCGCCGCCGTCGCGTGAAGCTGTATGTGAAGCGCGTGTTCATCACTGATGAGAATGTGGACATCATTCCCCACAACCTCCGCTTCCTGCGCGGCATCATCGATTCTGATGATTTGCCGTTGAACATCAGCCGCGAGACGCTGCAAGCGAATCCCTTGCTGACGGAAATCCGCAATTCCATCACAAAGCGCGTGCTGACCGAGCTTGGACGCAAAGGCAAGCAAGACCCTGAAGCCTTCGCCAAATTCTGGACGAACTTCGGCCCCGTGCTGAAAGAAGGCCTCTGCGATGCGGTGTATAATAAAGAGCCGCTTCTAGAAGTCTGCCGCTTTGTTTCCACCGCCACCGAAGGCAGCGAGTTGACGAGCTTGGATGACTATATCTCCCGCATGAAGCCTGACCAACAACACATCTATTACCTCACGGGCGACCGCGTGGATGCGCTCCGCAAAAGCCCGCAGATCGAAGGTTTCGTGAAGAGCGGCGTGGAAGTCATCCTTCTGCACGACCATGTCGATGATTTCTGGGTCACGGTCGCCACGCAATATAAAGGCAAACAGCTGCGTTCCGTGCTCAATTCCGGGGAAGAGCTGGCGGATTTGAAGGGCAAGAAGCCCGAAGATTCGCAAGAGAAGAAGGATGAAGCGCCTAAGGCCGATATGGACGCGCTGGTCGCCAGCCTCAAGAAAGTTTACGGCGATGCGGTGAAGGACGTGCGCGCCACCGAAAAACTCACGGAAAGCCCCGTCTGCCTTGCGGTGGACGAAGGCATGATGTCCATGCGCATGGAACGCTTCTTGGTGGAACACAAACAGCTGCCCGGCTCCTCCGCGCGCATACTGGAAATCAACCCCACCCATCCTGTGATTGCTGGGATGGCGAAGAAATTGGCCGCCGGAGCGGATGAATCCGCCATCGAGGACACGGCATTCCTGTTGCTCGACCAAGCGCGAATCATCGAGGGTGAAGAGCTACAAGACCCCAATGCTTTTACCCGTCGCCTCAATGCATTACTGAAGAACGCTATATAAGCGTATAGCAAACCCCTTAACAGACGTACAGCCAGAGCCGGTTGTACGTCTGTTTTTTCTTTGCGGGGCGATGCAACAATGATTGACGCGCCACGACATATTGTTGTACTTTTGGCATTATAGACATAGATATTGTGTATATGTCTGTGGATAAATGCGGGATAAC
>VGDC01000148.1 GCA_016869895.1 Alphaproteobacteria bacterium | reverse complement strand
AACAACCCTGCGGAGTCATACACCACCACAAGGTCGTCGGAGGAGATGCCCAACTCGCCCACCGCTTCTGCGAAAGCTTCCGGCGTGGGCAGCATATGGGGAAGGGAGGAGGAGTGGTCGGAATGTTTATCGAGGTCGAAAAAGACCGCGCCGGGGATATGCCCTTGCAGGAATTCCTTGGCGGCATCGCGCCCTGATGCGGGCATATGCCACGAGGCATCGATGATTTTCAGCGACGGGTTGTCCAACGCCGAAACGAGTTCTTCAGCGGAGATGAGGGCGCGGCTCATAGTATGCTTGCCTTAGTAGCTGCGGAAAGGAACGCGGCCTTTTAGGGTGATGTTGTGGCTGGCATTGAGGGTGTTGCCATCGGCGCTGCTGCTGATTTTTCCGAGCAGGCGCGACTGGTTATCGGCACTGAATGCCTTGAAGCGCGAATCGGTGGCGTTGCGGCGGTCACCCTTGAAATACATGGCGGTGTCGATGGTCTTGAAATCCGGGTGGGTCACACGGAACTGCACCACGGGCGCATTGTTGCCGGTGCTGCCGGGGAAGAGGGTGGTGAAGTTGAAACGACCGAGGTTATCGGTGACCGCGCGGCCATTCCCTGCGAAGATGGGCTCAGGGTTCAGCAGTTCATCGCGCGCTGCCCAACGGTATTCGCCGAAGGGGTTCGCCTGCCAGAGATCGACGATGGCATTGGCGACGGGCACGCAGTTCTCATCGGTCACGCGACCGGAGATGCGCAGCAGCTGACCCGCGGCGTATTGTGCCTTGCCAGCAGGGCGGGCGAGGTCGTTGGAAAGGATGATGTTGCCCGCGCCGGGATAGTGGCTGGCGCTGGTGGCGGGGGTTATGCCGTTGCAGGCGGTGAGCATGAGGTCTTCCGCATGGGCGGGATTGGCGGCGAAGCTCGCCAGCAGGAAGGTTCCGCCCGCGAGCAGGGAAAGCAGATGACGGCGGGTGGGGCGGAATGCGGAAGCGGAGGCGCTGTTCATGCTGGGCGTGTCCTTAGTATATAAAGAGTCATTCTGTGACGTATGGCCGCATATTAACGCAGCTTATCCATTTGATAAACACATTTTTACGGCGATTGGGTGGCTTATGTGGGCGGGGCTTCAGCGATGGGAGAGGGCGGGTTCGGCACCAGCGGCCTGCGCCACCTGTTCCTGCCAGTTGGCGGCGGTGCGCTCACGGGGGAGTTTATCGGCGAAGCGCGCGGTCTCCGGTCCGGCGGGACGCAGGGAGTCGGCGAAGCCCTTCTCATCCTTCTTCACTTTACGGCGCGAAGCGATGACCTGCGCGATGTCCTTCACGCCGGATTTCACTTCGCTGAACTTACCGCTGAACATGCCGTCTACCGTGCGGTCAACGGCCTTATCCATGGATTTGTTGTCCCACATCAGGGCGAATTCGTTCTTGGCGAAGATGTAGGGGGTGTATGCCATCGAGGCGTTGACGTACGTCCGCGCGAAATCGGTGGCTTTCTGTTTGCCTTCATCGGAGCGCGCCAGTGTCTGCACCGCGCCGCCCAGTTTATCGGACAAGCTATTGGCGGCCTTGCCGAAGGGATCAAGGACATTATCCAACATGCGGTTGCTGGCCGACCACTGGCTGCGGTCGAGCTGGTCGGGCTGGAATTCATCGCGGCGACCCAGTGGCACTTCCGTACCGTCAGGCATCAGGCCGATGCCCATGTTGCGGTTCTGTGGAATGCGCAGCATGGAGAAGATGGGCACGGAAGGCGTCATGACGATGAGCGTCTTCACCGCGCGGTTCAGCAGGTAACTCGTGGCCTTGCGCGCTCCGCTCTGCCCGGCTTTGAACATGGTCTCCGGTGTTAACTTTTCCGGTGTGCGATGGGCTTTACGTTCGGGGTCGCGCATATTGGCGACGCCTTCTTTCGCACCTTTCACGATGTCACGGAACAGGCCGGTACCGAAGTTATATCCTGTGAAGCGGCCTTGCAGGTCAAGCACGCCTTCCCAGCCGTAAGTGCCTTTGATCTTGCCGTTCTCGTCCAGCTTGTAGCAGCTGCCGTGCAGGGTGCTGTCGGCGGTGTATTCGAAACCGGGGCTGAATTTATTGATGACCTTGCGCTGGAATTTCTGCTGGAAGGTGTAGGGCACCGCGACGAACCAGTCCTCCGCCTGCGCAAGGAAGATGCGGCTGGTGGCGGCGGCAAGGCTCTTGATGCCGTTCGGCAGGCTGATTTTGCCGTTCTCGCCTTTCCATTTGTGCTGCACGGAGGGGTCGAACAGGCCGATGATTTCGCGTCCCATCGCGTCACCCGCCGAAGCGGCGGCGAAGTCGAAGGTGTTGTAGATGGCGTCTTCACCGAGCGTGCGGCCACCACTGGCCAGCGAAGGGCGGAAGGTGACGATGGCTTTGCCGTCCTTGCCCATCTTGTTGAAGATTTTTTCGATGGGTTTGCCCGCCACGGTGTCGAAGGCGCGGGCGACATGCTGCAAAGCGTTGTCGGGCTTTTTGTCCAAGCTGTAGCCGGGCATGTCACGGGCGATTTTCTGCGTGCCCCAGGTGTAGAATGCTGCGCCGATGATGCCGCGCGAGATGCTGCGGATGGCAAGGCGGCCACCGGCGGTGGAAGCCCAGGGTTTCTTCTCGCTGTCCCACATTTCCTTAGCGGAGTTGGTGGTGGCGGAAAGGCCTGCGGCCTGGATGCCAGCGGGTTTCACGCCGGTCGCGGTGTATTCGGGTTTGGAATTGCTGCGTTGCAAGGAAAGGGAATCAGTGTTGGATTCACCCACCGCTGCCTGCGCGGGGGCAGGCGACGGGCCAAAGGCGGGGGCTTCTCTCTTCAACACCTGTTCGGTCATTTATCCTCGTGTATTCAGGCATATAGACGGCGAGTGGCCGGATAACGAGCCATCACTGTTCCATACTAGCACATTCCACATGGGATGCCGGAGTTTTTTTGTGACAATTCCGTGAAGGGGCGGAGGGGCTGGAAACCCGCCGTGGTCGGCAGCTTCAGGGCAGGGTGATATGCTGCATATCTTCGTGGTTGAAGCCGTATCGCTCAGTCATGTATTTCCGGTCTTTTTCGGAAGGCGTTCCCTCGCCGGTGAGGAGGATATCGCCATACATGCCCGCATCGAAAAGCGGTTGTTTCAGCGCGAAACGGAACAGGCCGAGTTTCGCGCCCGTCACCGCCACATAGGCGAAGACAGGCTCATCCGCTTCATTCTTGCTCTGGATGAGGAACACGCAGGACACATCGTTCAGGAGCAGGCGCTCCGCAAAGCTATTGCTGCTCATAGGATCACCGCTCCGCTGGAGATGCCGTGGGAACGGTCATAGGCCTTCTTGCCGATGAGCGCGGCGGGAATGGCAACGGCCAAAACCGCCCCGACCGCTTTCAGCAGCGTGTGGTTCTTCTCTTTTTCCTGTGGGGGATTCGCTTCGGGTGCGCTTCGCGCTTGATTCGGAAGCACCGCGCCGATGGCGGCGGTGTCGATGGCTTCGCCACCCTTCACAACGAAGGAGGATGGCTGGGCGGCAGGTTTTTCGGTCGTTTCGGACATCGCTGTCTCCATAGCTTTCACAATCAAAAGCAAAATATCAAATGGAGTATAGCCGAAACCCGCGCACAGAAATGTGACGCTTTGGTTAAATTTGTCTTAATGGGAAAAATTGGAGGCCGGGGGCGGAATCGAACCGCCGGTGCAGGATTTGCAATCCCGTGCATTACCACTTTGCTACCCAGCCTCACGATGCGGTAGGGGACGGAACTTAATGCTTTTTCCGCACGCCGTCAAGCGTGAATGGCGGATTATCGCTGCGGCACTTTTTGCTTGCTTGCCGTTCTGCTTTTTGGTGCATATAATAGCTGTTACAACCTATCCTGATTACCTCCCACCTGAAGGCTTGATTCCATGGGCGCAGACGCATTTACCACCGCACGACGCAAGATGATCGAAGGGCAGCTCGTGCCCGCGAACGTGATTGACGGGGATGTCATCGACGCGCTGGCAGGACTTCCGCGCGAACAATTCGTGCCGGAAGAGCTGAAAGGCGCCGCCTATGTGGATGAAGACCTTGAAGTAGCCCCCGGTCGGTCGCTCATCGCGCCGCTGGTGCTGGCGCGCTTATTGGTGCTGGCGGAAATCAAGAAGACCGACCGCGTGCTCGACATCGGCGCGGCGACGGGCTATTCCACGGCGGTGCTTGCCCAGCTCGCCGAGCATGTGGTGGCCATAGAGAGCAACCCTGAACTGGCGGAAGCCGCGCGCAAACGCCTTAGCCGCCTGCATCTGCCGAATACGGAATTCGTTACGGGCGGTCTGAGCGCAGGGCATCCTTCCGGCGCACCCTATGATGTGGTGCTTCTGAACGGCGCGGTGGACGTGATTCCGCAAGCACTGGTCGATCAGGTCGCCGAAGGTGGCCGTGTGGTCGGTGTGCAGAATGTGGTCTATCTGCCGGGAACCCGTGCGGGCCTCGGCAAAGCGACCGTCTGGCGCAAGCAGGCAGGTGCGTTGCAGCCACAAATCGCCTTCGATGCTTCCGTTCCGCCTTTGGTGGAGTTCGCGGCCAAGGAAGAATTCGTTTTTTAAGTGCCTCTGATTGAAGTGCCTATCCCATCAAGAGTCCGGTGAACGGGCCAGAATAGAATAAAGCAACATCCATCCTCTGCTGGCAGCAGCGACAAAGTGTGTAAACTTGTCGAAAGGGTTGCTTTATGCGTCTTCTTCCCTCCTTCCGTTTGCAAGCGCCCGTTGCCGCGCTCGCGTTTCTTCTCAGCACCACCTCGGCTTATGCCATCTCCCTCGAAGAGGCGATGAAGCAGACCTATGAGACGAACCCTCAGCTTTATAGCGAGCGCCGCGCCCTTGCCGCCATCGATGAGCGCGTGGCCATGGCGGTTTCCGAATGGCGGCCTTCTTTAGAAGCCAACTACAGCAAGGGGCGGCAACGCATCAGCTATGGCGGCGCGGCGGATACTTACGGCGATAAGGGCACGAAGGAGTTGGTGTTGAACCAACCGCTCTTCAACGGTGGCGGATCGGTGGCGCGCTATCAAGGCTCGAAGCATCAGGTCGAGGCGGGCAGGGCGCAGTTGGAAGCCGTGACCCAGCAAGTGCTGCTGGAAGCCATCTCTTCTTATATGGATGTGCTGCGCGACAAGGCCATCGTCGATTTGAGCCTCCATAACGCCAAGGTACTGCTTGACCAGAAGGGGGCGACTTCCGAACGCTTCAAGGTCGGCGAGGTGACGCGCACCGATGTGGCGCAATCTGAAGCGCGCCATGCCCGTGCCATTTCCGATTTGGCGCAGGCACGTGGAGAGCTTGCCCGTTCGGCGGCGTCGTTCCGTCAGGTCATCGGCTCTTCGCCGGACAGGTTGACCGTGCCGCGCCTTCTGCCGGTGCTGCCGACCACGCTGGAACAGGCC
>VGDC01000147.1 GCA_016869895.1 Alphaproteobacteria bacterium | reverse complement strand
GTACGATGCCGATTTCGGAGAGTTCTGTGGCGATATTCGCATCGGCGATGATGCCGGGGGTGAAGGGGCCGATGAGGATGCCGGCCATGAGATAGCCCACGATAGGCGACAACCGGAGTTTGGTTGCCAGCATACCCCCGACGAAAGCGGCGGAAAGACCCATCACAAGGGTGGAAATCAGCGGGGTGTCATGCATCAGCGCCATTCGTCAGCTCCAGCCTGTCGAATGTTGGCGACTATCACCCCTGCGCAATGCGGAGGGGATGGGAATGAATCGCTGGCTTCTGTGCCTATGGCAGTCCATCGGTGATGTAGTCCCTATCAGAGCGGAGCCGTCTTAAGCTTTCTTCGCTTTAGCCAAACCATCGTCTTCAGCGGCGTTTTCGCCGGAGCGGTAACCCAGCTTTCCTTCACCGAAGTAAAGCAGAATCGGAGCCGCGATGAAGATGGATGAGCTTGCGGCAATGAAGATACCAAAAATCATCGGGATTGCAAAGCTGCTAACTGCGCTTCCACCCCAAATGGCCATGGGCAGCATGGCGAACAAGGCGGTCGCCGAGGTGTAGATACTGCGTTTCAGGGTGGAGTTGATGGAGAGGTTGATGAGGTCTTCCAGCTTCATCTTCTTGTATTTGCGAAGATTCTCGCGCATACGGTCATAGACCACGACCTTGTCGTTTACCGAATAACCGATAAGCGTCAACAGCGCGGCGATGGCCGTGAGGTTGAAGTCGATTTGGAAGAGGGCGAAGAAACCGACGGTCTTTGTCACGTCCAGCACCAGCGTGGCGATGGCGCCCAGCGCGAACTGCCACTCGAAGCGGAACCAGATGTAAAGCAGCATGGCGATGGAGGCGAGAACGACGGCAAGGATGCCCGTATAGGCCAGCTCACCGCTGAGTTTCGGGCCGACCATCTCGACACGTTCGATGGAAGAGCCGGGGGCGATCTGCTCGATGCTGGCGCGGGCTTTCTCTACCACTGCCATCTGTGCCTGTTCTGTGGCTTCTTTCGGCTGTTCGATGCGGATGAGGACGTGGTTCTCGCTGCCGAATTCCTGCAAAGCGATTTCGCCGAGTTCGGAAGCCTCTAAGCCGGAACGCAACTCACCCAGCGAGGTCTCCTGCGGGGTTTTCACCTCCACGAGGATACCGCCGACGAAGTCGATGCCATAGTTCAAACCGGGCTTGATGAACAGGAAAATCGATGCAACGGAAAGGAACAGCGAAACCCCGATACCCCATTTACGCGCGCTCATGAATTTGATGTTCGGCTGGTCGCTGAAATTCAGGAAGGAGAACAGCGGGTCGATGATGAATTTCTTGGGGCGTTTTTTATGCACCCAAGTGGCCATGATGGCGCGCACCACGGTGACTGCGGTGAACATGGAGATGGCGATACCGATGCCCATGGTGACGGCGAAGCCCTTCACGGGGCCGGAACCGAAGGCGAAGAGCAGCAAAGTGGCGATTAGGGTCGTCACGTTCGAGTCAACGATGGTGCTGTAAGCGCGGTTGAAGCCTGAATCCAAAGCGGCGATGGCGCTGCGCCCCAGGGCGGTCTCTTCACGGATGCGTTCATTGATGAGTACGTTCGCATCCACCGCGATGCCGATACCCAGCACGATACCCGCGATACCGGGCAGGGTGAGCGTCGCGCCGAGCAGGCTGAGCGCGGCGAAGGTGAGCACCACGTTCATCGCCAGCGCGATGTTCGCCAGCAAGCCCCAGCGGCCATAGATGAGCACCATGAAGACGAAGACGAGGCCGAAACCGGCAAGACCGGAAAGCGCGCCCATCTTGATGGCATCGCCACCGAGGTCGGGGCCGACGGTGCGTTCTTCGATGATATGCAGCGGCGCGGGCAGCGCACCTGCGCGCATCAGAGCGGAAAGCGTGACGGTCTCTTCCTGCGTGAAGCTGCCGGAGATTTCGCCGCGACCCATGGTGATGGGTTCATTGATGCGCGGTGCGCTCAGCACTTTGCCGTCCAGCACGATGGCGAAGGGTTTTCCGGTGTTCTTGGTGGTCACATCCGCGAAGGTCTTCGCGCCGATGGCATCGAACTGGAAGGTGACGACGGGCGTGCCGTTCGTCTGGTTGAAGCTGGACTGCGCATCCACAAGGCGGTCGCCCTGAATAAGTGCTTCGCTTTCGATGGTGTGATAGGTCTGGCCATCCGCATCAGGAAGGGTGATGGTGCGGGCGGTGGGCGCAGCGCGCTGGCCTTGCGGCGCATTCATATCCACCAAGTGGAACGAGAGTTTTGCGGTGCTGCCCAGCAATTCCTTAATGCGGGTGGGGTCTTGCACACCGGGAAGCTGCACGACGATGCGCTCCTGCCCCAGACGCTGGATGGATGGTTCAGCCACGCCGACTTCATCGATACGGCGGCGGACAATCTCCAAGCTCTGGTCGATGGCGTTATTGACGCGTTCGGCGACCATCGCTTCGCTCATCTGGAAGCGCAGCTCGTTGGCGGAAAGCTCCGTCACGTCCAATCCTACTTGACCAGTCGCGAAGAGGGACTGGGAATCACCGGCGATATTCGCCAGAAGCTTGCGGATTTCAGGAGCTTTCGCTTCATCGTTGAATTTTACGATAACGCCTTCGCCATCCTGACGGACGCTCGTGCCTGCGACTTTCTCATTGCGCAGAATCTGGCGCGCGGTGATGACCATGCCCTCGGCACGGTCACGCTTCAGCGCAGCAGTATCCACTTCCAACACGAGGTGTGAACCGCCGCGTAGGTCAAGACCCAGCGTCACGGCCTTTTTCGGCATCCATGCGGGGAATTTATCCAGCGTTTCCTTGCTCAACACGTTCGGAAGCGCGATGAGCGTGCCGATGAGGAAGATGAGGAAATAGGAGAACAGTTTCAGGCGGGAAGGATACATGGCGGAAAACGTGGCTCACAGTTGAGAAACAAGCATGCGGCAGGGCAGAGTGCCCCCGCAGGAGCACTACTTATAAGCCCAAGGACAGGGGTTCGCAAGGGTTACTTGCCCTTGAGGTATTTGGTGCTGGAGGCGATGCGATCCATGGTGGCCAGCAATACGCCGGAAACCACGAAGACCATGTGGATGATGAGCATCCATTTGATTTGGCTTTCGGGGATTTTGTCGACTTCCATGAAGACTTTGAGCAGGTGGATACCGGAAATGGCGACGATAGAAGCGACGAGTTTCAGCTTTAATGCCGAAAAATCCACCGAGCCGCTCCATTCCGGGTGGTCTTCGTGGTCGCCGGTGTTCATTTTGGACACGAAATTCTCATAGCCGGAGAAGATGACGATGAGTACGAGGTTCGCCGCCAGCGACAGGTCGATGAGCGATAGCACACCGAGGATGATGTCATTCGCGTCCAGATTGCCCAGATCCGAGAAGAAATGCGCCAATTCCTGCATGAAGATGTAAATGAGGAGGAACAGCGACACGGAAAGCCCGATATACATCGGCGCAAGCAGCCAGCGGCTGGCGAAAAGCCCGCGTTCAATGAAAGTCTCGATGCCCTTTGCCATGTGCCGCTCCTTCAGTTAGGTCGGCGGCACTATAGCGACAGTCTTTTCTTCAGGCAACCTTCAGGTCGAAATCCGCTTCCAGCTTCTTGCGCAGTGGCTCGTCCTCCAGCGGTTCATCGCTGCTGAAAAGGCGTTCACCGAAATCCTTCAATTTGAAGGATTTGCTGCCGAGTGCTTCGCGCAATCCATCAACCTTCGCGCGGGGCACGAGCAGGTAGTGGTAGACATCATCCACGCCGAACGGGTCGGAAACGCGGTCTTTGATGATGAACACCACCGAATCACGTCCGGCGAGGGCTTTCAGCGCGAAGGATTTGCTCATGCCGCGCCCCGACCTTTGGAATGTTCGCGCTCCACTTCCAGTGAACGCTCTTCCGCCGCGCGTTTGGACACGGTGATGTCGCGATTCGGGGCGTGGTTCACGTCCCAATCACGGTAGAGGGACTGGCGACCATCAATCTGCGCCGCGACGGATTCGATGGCGGCACCACCGACCACGAAGCTGGCATAGCTGCAGGCGGAAATGGCGGAGATGGGCGATTTGCCTCCGTCCACGCGTTCCACATTCCCTGCGGTCATCATCTTGTCCGGTGTCGCGGTGATCATGCAGGATTGGCCGCCGCCGCCCTTGGAGGTGGAGATACCGGTGATTTCCTCGAAGTTCTTGCGGTCTTCGGCGGTTTCTGCTGCGGTGATGGGCTCTTTCGCCAAGTCATTCGCACCGTTCTTGAACTTCTTCTTTTCAGAATACAGCAGTTTCACGCCTTTGGCCTCGCCCTGCACGGTGGCGGGCATGAGGGTGCGGTAAGGGCGACCCGTCTCCGCAGTCAGGCTTTCGGGCTGAATGAACGGCACGGTGCCGACGTCCCTCGCTGCGCTTTCATCAAGCACATCCGTCCAGCGCACGCGCTTCGGCGTTTCTTCGATGAGCGGCTTCAATCCGTCCACCTGCGCGAGAATGTCTTTCGACCATCCGCCAGCAGTGACGACCGCATGGTCGAAGTGCTTCTCTTTCTCGCCGCTGGTTATGGCGGCTTTGCCTGCATCATCAATCGCCAGTTTCTCGACGGGTGAATCATACTGGATGTTCACGCCCTCTTTTTTCAGCAGCTGGTGCAGCGCGCGGAGGTATGCGGCGGGGTTGACCATCGCGGAGACGCCATTGGGGTTTTTCTCAGCGTCATAACCTTCTTCATGCACGACGATGGTGCCTTCGGGAAGCTCATAATCCTTCAAAGCTGGGTATTTCGCGCGCAGCTTGTCGCCCGCATCTTTGCCTTCCCATACTTCCATTTTCGCGCCCGTCTTGGCCACGCGCTCCACCTGATGTTTCATGCCTTCCAGCATTTCGGAATCATCGGGGTGGATGAGCATGACGGAGGGGTGTCCGGTCACGAATTTCTGGTCAGGGAACTGTTTCTGCACTTCCAAGAACAGGTCGCGGGTATCGGTCACGGCTTCGAGCGGGTGGTCTAGCCGTTCCCACATGAAGCGCAGCGAGCGGGTGGTCTGGTCGGCCACCGCCGAAGCGTTTATGCTGTGGCCACGGCCTTCTGCATCGACCGTTTCGAACAGGTCAGCAGAGAAATATTTCTCCGGCAGCTTCTCATACACCGTGACTTCCTTGCCCTGCTGCGCAAGGCGAAGGGCGAGTGCCGCGCCGTTCACGCCGCCGCCGATGATGGCCACATTCTGGTTCTGTTCGCTGTCAGACATTCTGTAATTCCTTAGATTTCACGTTCTGGTCTTGATTGGTGGCGCGCAGTGTTGATGCGCTTCGCCCATGTCTCGCTGTCGCGCCCGAAGGACACTTCCGCTCCGTTGCTGTCCAGCACTTTGCCTTTGTCGAGCACGAAGGTGGGCGCTTTTGGGATGCCGTTGAAGGAGAGGGAGGCGTATTGATCGGTGTAGGCGCCTGTGCCGGAAAGCAGGATTTCATCG
>VGDC01000146.1 GCA_016869895.1 Alphaproteobacteria bacterium | reverse complement strand
AGCGTGCCAGAAAAGCTCGTCATCCCCTTCCAAGCCTTGACCGCCTTCGCCGACCCCAGCGTGAAGTTCGGCCTCCAGTTCCACACCTTCCTCTCCGACGATACGGATGATGACTTGCTGGACGAAGACGACCTGCTCGAACTGCTGGAACGCGAGACTTCCGAAGCCTCTGTGCTGAAGAAAGAACCGACCAAAAAGGCTGCTGCGAAGAAAGCCGCGAAGGACGACAAAGTCGGCGGCGATGATGTGGTGGTGACGCTGGATGCCTTCCGCAAGAAAGCCAAGAAAACCGACAAGAAAAAAGATTGATCTTGTCGTCGCAATTTCCCGATACGTCCTTCATTGAAGCCGCTTTCGCAGAAGCCGTCGCTGCGGGTGAACGCGGCGAAGTGCCCATCGGCGCGGTCATCGTGAAAGAGGGTCAAATCATCGCCCGTTCCGGCAATCGCACCATCACCGACCACGACCCTTCCGCCCACGCTGAAATCGCCGCCATCCGGCAGGCTGGCGCAATCTTGCAGTCACAACGATTGGTGGATTGCGACCTATACGTGACGCTGGAACCCTGCGCCATGTGCGCTGCCGCCATCTCCTTCGCGCGCATCCGCCGCCTGCATTTCGCCGCATCCGACCCGAAAGGCGGCGGCGTGCTCCATGGGGGCAAGTTCTATGAACAGCCTACCTGCCATTGGAAACCCCAAGTCAACCATGGCGAAGGCAGCGAGGCATCCGCCAAGCTATTACAGGATTTCTTCCGCGCCCGCCGTGGCTAACGGGTTGTGCCCCGTCATCTTGAGGTCGCCGTAAGCCGTGAAGCCGACCTGCACGCGGCCATCCTGCGGCAATCCCAATGCCGCCAGCCAATCATCCTTGCGCGCTTCATCACTGGACAGCGCGATATCCGCCTGCGCTTCCGCCGCCTCTTGCACCGTAGCATCCGCATCAACGTCACCGCCAGCCGCTGCCACCGCCGATTTCTCGAGCTGCTCCTCGGTCGCCATGCGAATTTTCTCTTCGATGATCGCGGCGATTTTCATCTCCACCTTCATCCGCTCTTCAGGGCTCATCGCCGCGAGGTCTTCCTCGGTGATGCCCAGCGCCAGCAGAACTTGTTCGCGCAAGCGTTCAGAGGAATCCTTACTCATGAACTCCTTGAACTCCGCTTTCGCATCTGGCACGGAGGGTGCGTGGAGCGCGTTATGCTCGGCAATAATTTCCTCTGAACGCGCTTTAACGTCTTTCGCTTCGACTAGAAAATCAGCGAAATTCGCGTCATTTTCCTGCGTTTTTTGTGCGTTTTTGGACGAAAAATCGCCGAAATTCTGCACATTTCCTATCAATTTTTCCACACCCATGGCACATCCTCCATCGTTTTGACCAGGTTGATTCTTTTCTGCAAGTTTCAGGCCAAAAACCACCCCGCTTCCCCTTGCAGTCCGCTGGCATCCCTGCTAACAGTAACCCATCCATAAATATCCGCTGCTTGAAGGAGCCGACCATGTCCTACGAATACGTCTATGTCATGAAAGATATGAGCAAAACCTACCCCGGCGGGAAACAGGTGCTCAAGAACATCTGGCTGTCGTTCTTCCCCGGCGCGAAAATCGGCGTTCTCGGCGCGAACGGCGCGGGTAAATCGACTTTGCTGAAAATCATGGCGGGTGAGGACAAGGAATTCACCGGTGAGGCATGGGCGGCGAAGGGCGTGAAAATCGGCCATTTAAAGCAGGAGCCGCAGCTTGACGAGACCAAGAACGTCTTCGACAACATCATGGACGGCCTGAAGGACAAGGTCGCGCTGGTGGAGCGTTACAATGCGCTGATGGCGGATTATTCCGACGAGATCGCCGATGAGGCTTCCGCCCTGCAAGACCAGATCGATGCCGCCAACGCGTGGGATCTGGAGCGTGAGGTGGAAATCGCCATGGACGCGCTGCGCTGCCCGCCGAAAGAAGCGGATGTGCGCAACCTTTCCGGTGGCGAGAAACGCCGCGTGGCACTTGCCCGTCTGCTGCTGGAAAAGCCCGATATGCTGCTGCTCGACGAGCCGACCAACCATCTGGACGCCGAATCGGTGACGTGGCTTCAGCAGTTCCTCGGCCAGTACCCCGGCACGGTGGTGATGATCACCCACGACCGTTACTTCCTCGACAACGTCACCGGATGGATTCTGGAACTCGATGCGGGTAAAGGCCACCCCTACGAAGGCAATTACACCAGCTGGCTGGAACAGAAATCCAAGCGTTTGCAGCAGGAAGAGAAAGAGGAATCCAGCCGCCAGAAGCAGCTTTCCAGCGAATTGGAATGGGTGCGTCAGTCGCCCAAGGCACGTCAGGCGAAATCCAAAGCGCGTTTGGCTTCCTATGAGAAACTGCTGGCAGAGACGCAGGAAAAGCGCAGCGGCACCGCGCAGATCGTCATCCCCGCTGGCCCGCGTCTTGGCGACGTGGTCATCGAAGCGGAACATCTGGCGAAGGGCTACGGCGACCGCCTGCTCATCGACGACCTCTCCTTCCGCCTGCCACCTGCGGGCATCGTGGGCATCATCGGCGCGAACGGCGCGGGCAAGACGACCTTGTTCAAGATGCTGACCGGCAAAGAGAATCCCGATGGCGGCAAGCTGAAACTGGGCGATACGGTGAAGCTGGGTTATGTCGACCAGTCCCGTGACACGCTGGATGACAAGAAAACCGTGTGGGAAGAAGTGTCCGACGGATTCGAGGAAATCACCATCGGCAAGCAGACCATCAAAAGCCGCGCATACTGCTCGGCCTTCAACTTCAAGGGCACCGACCAGCAGAAGAAAGTGGGCAGCCTGTCGGGTGGTGAGCGCAACCGCCTGCACCTGTCCAAGATGTTGAAAGAAGGCGCGAACGTGCTGCTGCTCGACGAACCGACCAACGATTTGGACGTGGATACGCTCCGCGCGCTGGAAGACGCGCTGCTGGAATTCCCCGGCTGCGCCGTGGTCATCAGCCACGATCGCTGGTTCCTGAACCGAATCGCCACCCACATCCTTGCCTTCGAGGGCGATTCCCATGTAGAATGGTTCGAAGGGAATTATGAGGACTACGAGGCCGACCGCAAACGCCGCCTCGGTGATGTCACCCCCACCAAGCTGAAGTTCAAGCCCATAGCAAGAGCGAGTTAAGCATGAAAAAACAGCATCTTCTTCTTATCGCAGCCATCATACTCGTGCTCATCGCGGCGAATGTCGCGCTGAAACCGAAGACCGTGCCTGAAGAAGAGGCTGTGCCCGCTGCGGTGACGCAAACCACCCCAGCGCAGACCGATGCGACCGCGCCGGTGGCTGTCGAGCCGAAGGCATACGACCCGAAGGACTATGATTACTCGGCGCTCTGGGCAGACCCTATCCGCAGCCGTTTGCTGGCTTTCCTCGGCGCGGAGACCTATGCCAACCTGCAGGCGAATCTTGAGGTCGTCACCCCCATCACGGAAGAGGGCGACTGGCGCATCTTCAAAGGCATCCGCGCGCATAACGGCGGCACGGAAGAGGCTTTGCTATGGATGAACCAGAAGAACGACGACATTCTGCTTATCCTCATCCATAACAGCACCTTACAGGTCTATTTCCCCGACCATCTGAAGCGCAGCACGCTGCCTCCGGCGTTCATCTCCGCCATCGTGGACATGAACTACAACAAGTACAGCGAAATCATGAATGCGGTGGATACGTCTGTGGTGCGCGCGACGGAAGAGCTGCCGGAAGGCGCGCTGACCGAGGGCGATGACCACGAAGGCCACGACCACTAAGCCTTAGCGCGCGAGCTTCGCTTCGACTTAGTTTGCGAGTTTCTTTTCGACTGCGTCCCACACCTGGGCTTCCACCTTCACGCCGTAAAGCGCGTTGATGCTGCGGATGCCCGTGGGTGAGGTGACGTTCACTTCCGTCAGATAATCGCCGATCAAATCGATGCCGACCAGCAGCAAACCCTTGTCTTTCAGGGGTTGCTTGAGCGCATCGCAGATTTCCCACTGGCGAGGAGTCAGCGAAATCTCCGCCGCTGTGCCGCCGACCCGCAGGTTGCTGCGGATTTCGCCATGCGCAGGCACGCGGCCGATCTGCCCCGCCACTTCGCCGTCCACCAGCACCACGCGGATGTCGCCATCCTTCACTTCCGGCAGGAATTTCTGGATGACGAGGGCTTCCGGCGAAGTCTTGAACATGAACTCCAGCAGCGCGTTGAAATTGCCGTCGTCTTCCTTCAGACGGAAGACCGCGTTGCCGCCGTGCCCATAAAGCGGCTTCACGATGATGTCGCCGTGACGTTTGCGGAAATCCTCGATGGCGGGCAGATGGGTCGTTACCAATGTCGGCGGCAGATACTGCGGGAAATCGTTGACGAACCACTTTTCGGGGCAGTTGCGCACCGCATCGGGATTATTCACCACCAGCACATCGGGAGCGAGGCTTTCCAGCAGGTAGGTGCTGGTGATATAGGCCATATCGAAAGGCGGATCCTGACGCAGCCAGACCACCTTCACCTGCCGCAAATCCAGCGTTTCGGCACTCAGCACGTCATAGTGATGCGCCGCATCGTCATGCACCTGCACGAAATGGCCGGATGCGGTGAGCTTGCCGTTCTCGAAAGCCAGCGTGGACGGCAGGTAATGGAAGATGCGGTAACCCCGCGCCTGCGCTTCCAGCATCAGCGTCAAGGTGGTGTCGCCCTTCGGGTTGATGGCATCCAGCGCATCCATCTGGAACGCGGCGATGGGGGGCATGGCAATCTCCGATTATTGAGCAGGCTGGGGCGGGGGCGGCAGATCCGCCGAATCGATTCCATGCACGGGCACGGCCTGCAGCGTATCCGCCGAATTGGCATTATAGGTCTGCGGCGCGGCGGGCTGACCATTGGGCAGGCGCACATAGTTCACCGTGCGCGCCACACCCGCCGTATTGCCGACCAGATACAGCACCTTGTTCAGCTCTTCGCTCGATTGGGCGATGCCGATGATATAGACGTTGCGGTTGATGGTCTCGAAGGAGTAATTCGTGGAGGCAACGCCTTTCTCCAGCAGCATCTTGCTTTTGATTTTGCTGGTGATCCACGTGTCCTTGGTCGCATCCAGCAGTGAGGCTTTCTCGGCCACCTGAATCTCGTTCATCACCTCGCGCACGCCGTTGATGCTCCACGCGTTCTTCACCGCGAAGACCGAATTCTCCGGGTTCTTCACCTGTCCGGTCAAGAGCACGCGGCCTTCCGACACCTCGATGTTCACGCCGCGATACGCTTCTTTGGAGTCGCTGCCCATGAGCAGGAAGGTGAGGCGGGAATGGATGGTCGTGTCATCCACCACCGCGCCGATGGTGCGCGACTGGCGCGGGGGAGCGGAATCCCCCCCCGTGGTGATGCAGCCCGAAAGCAGCGTGGTGGCGAGAAGGGCAGTCAGAAGGATACGCATGATTCACTCACTCGCAGGGCCTTAATAGGCGAGGC
>VGDC01000145.1 GCA_016869895.1 Alphaproteobacteria bacterium | reverse complement strand
AACCTCTACATCGAAACCGCCGCTTCCGGTGATGCCGTGCTCGGCCTTGCTGGCGACGAAGGCTTCGGCGTGCTGCAGCAGGGCTTCCTTGAGGCATCGAACGTCAACCCCGTCAGCGAAATCAGCAATATGATCGTCGCCCAGCGCGCTTACGAGATGAACTCCAAGGTCATCACCGCATCCGACGAGATGCTGCAAGCCCTGAACCAGACGGCGTAACGGAAACGATTAGAGAATGGAGGACACCATGATCTGGGCGAAAGAGGAAAAGAAACGACCTTACATCAACCCGCGCATCCTGCTTGCGGCGTACACGGTCGGCATCTGCATGCTTTCGGTCGCCGCTTTCGCCGAAACCCCGACGCTGACGCCAGCGCAACCCGCCCTTGGCGTGGTGCAGGCGGAATCCTTCGCCATCACCCGCGCCGATGCGGAGACCCGTATCGCAGAGATGCTCATGGAACAGGGCGCGGGGGAAAGCCTTGAAGTCACCATCACTGGCCGCCGCACGGACGAACTCGTGCGCCGCAACGAGCCCGTGGTGCTGGAAATCACCGAACTGACGCCCGACTCCACCGCCAACCGCTTCACCGCGACGCTGGCCTTCTCCACCGAAGCCTCGCTGAACAAGCCCTCCGTGGCACTGGGCACTTTGCAAGTGGCGGGTAAATTCGACCAGATGCAGGAAGTGCCCATGGTGAAATTCCGCATGACCAGCGGGCAGGTGATCACCGAAGAGGACATCGTGTGGCAAAAAATGCCTATCTCGCGCCTCACCCGTGACACCGTGCTGACCGCTGAGGAAATCATCGGCAAGACCCCGACTCGCATGCTCGGCACCACCCGCATCATCAAGGCCGACGACCTTCGCGTGCCGCCGGTCATCACCCGCCAGAGCACCGTGCACATGAACTACAAGAGCAAGAACCTGACGATTCAGGCGGTGGGACAGGCTCTGGAAGACGGCGCAGTGGGCGACAAGATCCGCGTGCGTAACACTTCCAGCGGCACGATGCTGGAAGGCATCGTCACCGCAGCGGGACAAGTGCAGATTCTGGCGGCTCCCCGCGCCACCCGCCTGACCACTGCGCAAGCGAAAGAAGAAAAGGCGGAGATTCTGCCGAACTGACCACAACCCTTCAGGGAACGCAGATTCCCGTCACAAAACCGATATTGACCGACCATTGAAAGGTGAAAACCATGATGAATTATAAACGTAACCTTACCCTTATCTTCACCGCAGCCTCGCTGCTCGGCACCACGGCCTGCGCGGCGAAGCTCGACCGTCTGGAGACCATCGGCCAAACCCCACCGATGGCCGCCATGCAGGACCCGACCACCATGAAGGGCTATCAGCCCATCAGCTGGCCGATGCCCCGCGAGGAAGCCCCTCCCGCGAAATACGCCAACTCCCTCTGGCAGCAGGGTTCGCGCACCTTCTTCCGCGACCAGCGCGCCGCCCGCGTGGGTGACATTCTGAAAGTCCTCGTGTCCATCAAAGATAAGAGCAAGCTGGAGAACAGCACCGACCGCTCCCGCACGGGTTCGGAACAGGCGGGTATCTCGGCATTGTTCGGCTTGGAGAAAATCGTGCCGATGGAAGCGGGCAAGCCCACCTCGCGCAACCTGTTGGGTTACAACACCGATTCCCGCACCTTGGGCGATGGCAAAATCGAGCGCAAAGAGGAAATCGAAACGCAGTTCGCCGCCACGGTCGTGCAGGTGCTGGCCAATGGCAACCTCGTCATCGACGGTCGTCAGGAAATCCGCATCAACAACGAAATCCGCGAAATCTCGGTGGCCGGTGTCGTCCGTCCCGAAGACATCGCCTCCAACAACACCATCGACTACAGCCAGATCGCCGAAGCGCGCATCTCCTACGGCGGTCGTGGGCATATCAGCGAAGCACAGGCTCCGCGCTGGGGTCAGGAAGTGGTGGACGTACTCGCGCCCTTCTAATCCCGGTTCACGTTTTAGACCTTGGTCGGTCTATACTTGGGGAGAGCTTCGGCTCTCCCTTTTTTTTATGGGGTTTTGTTTTGCCCCGCGATTCGCTTCCTGCGAATCACATGGGCGACGCTCCGCTCGCTCAGGGCTGACGCATCCTGCTGGATGCGCTTCTTGTTCCCTATCCCCAAAAAACAATCCCACCCGAAGGAACAACACCAGACGGTGCGCTTTCGGGTGGGATCATTCAGTCCGTCGCGGGCTTGTCGAGGTCGTCGGTCTTCCGGTGTGAAAGCTCCACCCAGATGTGACCGATTTGGTAGAGGGAGCTGAGTACGGCCGGAACGAGTCCCAGAACGATTGCTCCCGCATACCACGACATGACAGCCCAGACGATGAGTCCGACGATGAGAGCGCAGCGGAGGGCCACGATCTTGTTGGACTTGGACATGTGAATCACCTGGCCTTTCTTGCCGGGTATAGACGAACGGAATTTCCGGGCGTCAGCATCAGATGCTTGTCTTTACCTTAACCACTGAGCGCAAAAGCGAAAAAAGCCATGGGGCGATTCAACAGGGAGAAGGAAAAAAACGATTCATATTAACAATACACATCCGCATTTTGCATGAAGGTTTTGTGAAAAGCCGCATGGTTCAGTCATAAAAGTTTCACACTCACGCGCGCTGATAATCGCTAGAATCGACAGCATATTCCGAGATTCTTACCATGAAAGGCCGAATCCATGACCGAACTGCCCAAGCTGAAGAACGCCAAATCCATCTCCTCCAACGGCAGCTGGACCATCGGTGAATTGGCCGATCCCGCCGCCCTGCCCTCCGCTCCCGGCGCGAAACGCGAAGAGGAAGCTCCTTCTGGTGTGGCGGTGATTTCGCCGGAGAAAGAGGTGTTCATCCTCACCCCGAAAGAATCCAACAAAGCCCGCGAAGTGGAAAGCCTGACCCTGACCAAACTACCCGGCCACAAGACTTTCGCCCTTTCCGAACTGCCCGAACAGGCGCGCGATGTCGCCATCGAGAAACTCACCGCCGTCGCCAAAGAGAACGGTCAGGTCGGTCTTGCGGAAGGTCTGAAAACGCGCATCGCCGAAGCGCAGGATGTCGGGCTGGCGGATAGCAAAGCCGAATCCACCATCAACCAGCTCATCGGCGAAATCCTGAAAAAAGACGGCAAAGCCTTTTACGAAGAGAAAGCCGCTGCACTGAGCGATAAAGCCATCGACGAGAAATCCCCCGAACTACTCGCCCAGTCCAAGGAAGCCGCCGCACAGGCGAAAGCCAACGAGGCAGCGGGTGAAGACCGTTCGCTTTCCAATGGCAACCCGCGCCGCACCCAAGCAGAGCGTTCCGATGCCGAAGCACTGGGCAAAACCAGCTGGGCGCAGAAAGCCATCGACGCGAAAGAGAAGCTCGCCAAGGGCGACACCGCCCCCAGCCGCTGAACCTGAAGGAATGAACGAGCATGACTATACCCGTGGAGCATTACGAGGATAAAGGTGGATTCGAGGCCGATGGAAAGGCTTGGAAGGCCAACGTCCAATTCCAGGGGGAAGGCGAGCATCGCAAAGGCTTCGCCACGGTCTTCTCGCCCAATCCGCCAGCGGTCTATCAGCTGCATCCCACCTTACTGACCGAGAATGGCGAGGTCGAGACCTTCAAGATCAAGCGCATCGACGGACGCAGCGGCAAGGCGGATTTCATTCCTCCTTCCGAAATGCCCGAAGCGGCGCTGGATAAACTGGTTTCCATCACCACAGAGAACAAACTGCAAGGCGATGCGGGATATTATTCCAATGCAGGTGAGCGCGACACCGGTCGCATCCAATTCTCCCACACCATCGAGGTGGAAGGGAAACAATGGCATATCGCCCAGTTGCTGGAAAAAGACACCGATACCCCGATTCCCGCCCTCAGCTTCGATGGGGCTTACGGCAAGGAACTCGTCGCCCTGAAACCCACGCAGGTCAGTGACGACGGCAAGATCACCGAAAGCACACTCGCCATCTTCCGCGATATGGAATGGAAAGAACCGCGCGAAAGCCTGATTCCCGCACGCGTGAAAGAGGAATTGCTGCGTTTCGGCGACAAATTCAAGCATTTCGGCGAGCAGGGCAAAGTGCTTCAGGAGCGCATCGACGCCCGCGCGAACACCATCCTTTCCGAAACGGATATGGATGCGGGGCTGGCGAACCTGCTGAAGGAACACCACGAGAAAAGCCTCGATGACGCGCTCGACACCCGCGATTTCAGCAAAGCCAAGGAAGCGGCGGAAGAGACGAAATCGCACCGCGAAGCCGCCGAGAAACTGGGCAAGCCGAAAGGTCATCTTGAACGCCTGAAATTCGAGCGTGATCAGCAGACGAAAATGGCAGAGAACGGCGACATCGAGCGCTTCTCGCGCTAAGGGACAGCATGGCACAGAAATACGGTTTCATCGAGAACGAACAAGTCACCGTGGACGGTGAGGATTGGCTCATCGGCAAGACCCTGCTCGAAAACAACGATTCCAGCCGCAAGCCTATCTCCTTCGCCACCGCAGGCCGCCAAGGCCAGAGCATCATGCTCTCCCCCACCCTCATCGACGAACAGGGTAAGGTGGAGGATTATGAGCTGCGCGCCCTCAACGCTGCGGGCAAAAGCGCGCTGATGGCGCGTGAAGACCTGCCCGCTGAAATCCTCGAGAAACTGGTGCAGACCGCCAATGCCGAACAGCTGCACGGCACCGCCGGTTTCCACACCTATCCCCAGAATTCCGAATTCGGCCAGCGCGTTTCCCACAGCATCAAGATCGATGGCAAGCCCCATAAAATCCTTAATTTCGTCGCCAAGGACGTGGAAGGCGGCCTTGCCGCCGTGCGCGACCATGAGGATAACCTCTTCGTGCTGAACGTGACCAAGGTCGGCTATGACAGCAAAGTGGAGGAAAGCCATTTCCGCACCTTCAAGAACGGCGGCTGGCGCGATGCCGATGCATCCGAGCTTTCCCCGCGCGCGCAGGAGGAAGCCATCCGCTATGCCAATAAATTCCAGCTGTTCGGCTTGCAGATGGATGCCTTCAAGGAGCAGGTGGACAACCGCGTGAAGGACATCCTCTCCGAGACAGACCTTGACGCAGGCTTGGAGAAAATCCTCAAAGAGCATCACGAGAAGGCGCTGGACGACGCGCTGGACACACGTGATTTCCCCAAGGCGAAGGAAGAGGCGGAAGCCACCAAATCCCACCGCGAGGCGGAAGAGAAGCTGAAAAAACCGAAGACACATTTAGAACGCTTGAAATTCGAGCGTGAACAGCAACAAAAAGTCGTCGAGAACGGCGATATCGAACGCTTCTCGCGTTAAAGGACAGACCATGCACCAGCCCGTCGAACCCAGCACCAATGGCATCGAATTCCGCGCCCGACACACAGTCATCGCGCCGAGCAACATGAACCTGCGCATCGGCACGGTTTCCATGCCCCGCCGCGATGCCTCGGAAGGCTCTATCACGCTTGCCGCCAGCAAATCCAAAATGGGCATGCCCGTGATGCTCT
>VGDC01000144.1 GCA_016869895.1 Alphaproteobacteria bacterium | reverse complement strand
CGCGGAACAGCCACTCCCCCGCCTTCTGACCGAACATCTCCAGCATGTCCTTCTCGATGGCGCGCTCCAGATAATTGAACAGAAGATATTGTTGGGTGAAGGCCGCGGCATTGCCATCCTGCCGAACGACGCGCTCCATATAGCCCAGCATCTCCGATTCCAGCTCCAGCGGCGTAAGGAACGGCCGGCCACCCATGAGGTTCTGGCGCGCGAAGCTTTGGAAATCGTCGTATTTCCGCATGGAAGGGACGAGCGTCTTTACCGATTGGAACATCAGTTCCGCGCGGTCGTAATGCCATTCATGGGTGAGCAGCCGCCGCCAGCGATTCATGAGCTGCGGAATGAATTCCTCCACCATGCGACGGTCTTCTAAGCGTTCATCCATCGCCTTGCGGATGCGTGCCATCAACGGCTTGCGCGAACGGAAGGCGGAAAACTCGCTTTTGTGGAAATAGCAGACATCCAACCCGAAGCCTTTGGGGCGTTCATAGAACCCGCCATGGCCGAAGACCAGCATATCGCCTTCGACGAATATCTGCTGCGCGAGCGTGGAGGAGGATTTTCCGAATAAGGGCATACTTCGCTTTACATCGCTTGTTTCCCACCTAAAATGGCGGCAAACCAATCAACAACGGAATCCATTATGAATTGGAAACGCATCATCCGCAACACCCTGCTCGTTCTGGTGGGACTCGTGGGTTTACTCCTCACCTTCGAGATACTGAACAAAAGCAGCGGCGGATTCTTCGCCACTCCGGCGGTGAAAGAGCTGGTCGAGAAGGACATCGTGAACCTGAACGCACCGGCGGTGCAAAAACTGGTGCAGGATAACCTCGGCAAGCCGCAACTGCTGTTCATCTATGCCTCGTGGTGCCCGTTCTGCAAGCGCCAGTTCGTTTCCGTCAACCAGCTGCGCGGCGCGTATGATGCCGATCACCTGACGGTGCATTACATCTCCGTCGATGATGACGTGTGGTCGCTGGCGGAGTTCCTGAACAAGGAATATCCCGAGAAACCCTTCAAGCCTTTCCATGTGGAGGCGCAGCCGCGCGAGGCGTTCTATGATGTGTTCCGCAACATGGGCTATACGGTCAAAGGCGGCATCCCGCTCATCCTGCTCCTCGACAAGAAGGGTAAACCCTTCAAGCAGTTCACCGGCCTGACCGAGATGAAATACCTGCTGGAGAATGTCGAGAAAACCCTGTAATAGTCATTCCCATCCCATCAACCCCGAAGCAGAAGGAAGCTTACCGTGGACATCGATAAAATCAGCATCGGCAAGAAATCGCCCGAAGAAGTCAACGTCGTCATCGAGAACCCGATGGGCGGCACGCCGGTGAAATACGAATTGGACAAGGAATCCGGCGCGCTCTTCGTTGACCGTTTCCTCCACACCCCGATGTTCTACCCTGGCAACTATGGCTTCGTGCCACAGACCTTAGGTGGCGACGGCGACCCAGTGGACGTGCTGGTCTTCGGCCTGCTGCCCGTGCTGCCCGGCTCCGTCCTTCCCTCGCGCATCATCGGCGTGTTGAAGATGGAAGACGATGGCGGTCAGGATGAGAAAATCATCGCCGTGCCCACCACCAAGATGTACCCCTATCACGACAACATCAACGAAGTGACCGACCTGCCCGAAATCGTCCGTCAGCAGATCGAGCATTTCTTCGTGCATTACAAAGACCTTGAAAAAGGTAAATGGTCGAAGGTGCTGGGTTGGGGCGACAAGGCGGAAGCCATCTCGCTCATCAAACAAGGCATCGAGAATGCGAAGGACAAACTGCGCGTGCTGCCCCTCAAGATTGGCTAATTCTTTAGCCTGAGAAACAAAAAAGCCCCATAGCCACACTACGGGGCTTTTTTTTGCGGTGTCTCATCCCTTGAGGATGGATTGGATGGTCTTTGAGGTCGCAATAGTGCCATCGGTCACATAATCCTCATGGTTATGGTCGATGTCGCCGAGAATGTAATGGTAATTCACCATCAAGCCCGCCGATTGCTTGAAGCCTTTGGGTGACGTGTCGCCCAGCCAGTTTATCTGCTCCAGACGCGCACCATTGGACAGGTGGAAATGCGCTACGGGGTCTAGCGCCTGTTTGCCACGGCGTTTCTCCTGCGTCAGATAATGCGCGACGAGGCGCGTCAACACGGGCTTGAGCACGGATGCGACCTTGTCGTTCTTGTGCCATTCGGCCGCCAGCAGCGCAGCGAGGATTTCGGAAGCGGTCTTGCCCTTTTCCCCCAAGGCTTTCACATCGGACGCTTCCGTGCCGATTAAGAGCTTCGCGTCTTCATGCTTCTTCAATGTCTCATCCAGCCATTTGCGGAAGCCGGGAATGGGCGAAAGCGTGGCGAATTGCTTGATGTTCTTGTTCTCGGCGGTCAGCGTGTTCACCACCCGTTTGATGAGGAAATTGCCGAAGCTGATGCCTGCAAGGCCAGACTGGGCATTGGAGATGGAATAGAAGATGGCGGTGTCGGCAGTGGTCAGATCCTGCACGGGCTTGGTTTCGTCCAACAACTCCTGAATGGAAGTAGCCAAGCCTTTGGTGAAGGCGACCTGCACGAAGATGAGCGGTTCCAGCGGCATTTTATTATGGAAGAAGCCGAAGACGCGGCGGTCGGCATCCAGTCGATTCTTCAAGTCATCCCATGAGCGGATGGGGTGCACAGCCTCATAGACCATGAGTTTCTCCAGCAGCTCGGCGGGGGATTTCCACGTGATTTCCTCGGTGTCGAGCAAGCCGATATCGAACCACGCGGAGAGCATCTGTTTCAAATCGTCTTCCACCGTGGCGATGAGCGGCTCGGCACTGGCGGAGGCAAGCATTTCGCTACGCATATCCACGAGGAACTTAAAGCCGTTCGGCAGGGTGTTGAACTGGCGGAACAGCGTCACCCGCGGAGCGACCAGCGCATCGCGCAAAGCCCGCTCGGCCTTGCGGCGTTCTTCCGGCGATTCTGCCTTCACTAATGCCTCGGCGCGTTTCACCAAGGCTTCGTGGTTGATGTCGTATTCCTCGGCCAGCAGCTTGAAAAAACGGGAGCGGCCTTGTGCATTCAACTGAAGATAAAGCTTGCCGAGCTGGACGGTGTTGATACGCGCTGTGACTTCACCGCCCTTCGGCTCCAAGCAAGCTTTTATCTGCTTGTTAAGATAGGCGATGTCCTCCTCCGGCAGGTGGGGGCGGAGGGTTTTGGAACCGATGGCGGAACGGGTGGTGGACTTCACCTCCTGCCATGTGCGCAGCAAATTATCGACCGCGCGGCCTGTCAGCAAGGAAAGCGCGCTGGATTTCTCCTGTGGGGGAAGCGGGGCGGGTTGGGGGGCGGTGTTCGGCATGGTTCAGGTGTTCCCGTGAAGCGTGTTCAGGATAGGAGGAATCAAATCAGGAATGTCATCGGCTATCAGCCCTGCGCCGAAAGCTTGCGCGGCTTTGCCGTGTATCCATGTGGCAGCGCAGGCGGCATCGAACGCATCCATTCCGCCTGCCAACAGTCCCGTGAGGATGCCCGCCAGCACATCGCCGGAACCGGCGGTGGCAAGATAAGACGAGGATTCACGATTCACCATAAGCCGGCCATCAGGCGCGGCGATAAGCGTTTCCGCACCCTTATAGAGTACCACGGCACCGGACTGCTTTGCGGCAGCGATGGCGCGTTCTGCGCGGCTTCCCGAAACATCATGGAACAGGCGCACGAATTCCCCCTCATGGGGTGTCAGCACCACATCGCTCTGGATAGCCTCGAATAGGGAATCAGGATTTTCTGCGAAGACCGAAAGTGCATCCGCATCGAGCACCACGGCTTTTTGCAGGCGCAGTGCCGAGAGCACACGGACTTTTGTCTGCAAAGTGATGCCCGCCGCCGGACCGATGCACAGGGCGGTGATGCGCTCGTCCGAGATGAAGGAGGCGAATTCGGCATCATCGGCGACCACGCGGGTCATGATAGCCTGAAAGCTGGCGGCGTAAATGGGCAGAGAGCGTTCATCGCAGACCACCGTCACCGCGCCCGCACCCACGCGGAGTGCCGCGCGCGCCGCCAGTTTCGCTGCGCCTGTCCTTGCCGCCCCTCCCCCTTGCACCACGGCGTGGCCACGGGAATATTTATAGCTGCTGGCATCGGGCTTCGGCAGCGCAGCTTGCCAGAGTGACGGCGCATTCACCTGCGGGGATGTGGCATTCTTCTCGTTCATGGCGGCATCATAGCAAGCGTATCGCAGTGCGAAAAGCCTTAAAAGGTCGTCCTGCCAAAAACCCTTGCGCGACCCGTGGGTTGCTGGCAAGCTAGCGGTAATATCCGCCGTGAAGAAGAGACATCGCCTTGCCCAGCTCCCCTTTGAAGAAACGTCTTTTCCCCGCCCTGCTTTGTGCCGCGACGATGACCTTCGCAGCCACGGAAGCCTTCGCCGTGCGACAGCTTTCCGGCAGCGATAAGGAGAACGCGCGGGAAGCCTTCTATTTCGTGGAGCGCGACAACTGGCGCGAAGCATTGCTGCATGCCCGCCGCGCGAAGAACCCGCTGGTTTCGGAATACATGACATGGCGCGTGCTGCGCAATAGCCCGTCCGAATTCGGCTTCTCGGCCTATAACAAATTCCTGAAGGATAATCCCGACTGGCCGGATCATAATCGACTCGTCATCCGCGCGGAAAACGCCCTGTTCACTGAAGGCGCAGGGTCGTTCGGCAAAGGGGAATTGCAGGATTGGTTCAAGCGCAATCCGCCCATCAGCGGCAAGGGGAAAATCGCCTATGCCCAGCTGCTTGGGCAGACGCCGGAAGCCACCAAACTCATCCGCGAGGCATGGGTGGGCGGCGATTTCGAAGCCGCGCAGGAGCAATATATCCTGAATTATTACGGCTCCATCCTGCGCGAGCAAGACCACCGTGACCGCATCGACCGCCTGCTGTGGGAAGGTAAGACTTCCGCCGCACAGCGCATATTCAGCCTTGTACCGGAGAAATTCCGCACGCTTTACGACGCGCGCATCGCGCTGGGCACCTCGGCCAGCGACGCGAACAGCAAGGTTTCCCGCGTATCGTCCGATTTGCAGAACGATTCAGGATTGCTTTATGAGCGCCTGAAATGGCGCGAGCGCAAGGGCGGCATGGACGATGGCGTGCGCGAAATATTACTTTCCCCCCATAGCGAAGCGGCATTTCCCGAAAAATGGTGGTCAGCGCGACACAAACAAGTGCGTAACGCGTTGGACAACGGGCAGTATAAACTCGCGCTGAACCTGCTGGAAAACCACGGGCAGACGAACCCTGCGAATCTGGCGGATGCGCTGTTCCTGCAAGGCTGGATAAACCTGACCAAGCTGAAACAGCCGGCGAAAGCCCTGCCCTATTTCGAGAAGCTCGACAGCACGGTGACCTTCCCGGTCAGTAAATCCCGCGCGGCATATTGGATAGGCCGCACCTATGCCGCCCTCGGCCAGCAACCCGCCGCGCAGAAATGGTTCACCATCGGCGCGGAATACACCACCACTTTCTATGGCCAGCTTTCCCA
>VGDC01000143.1 GCA_016869895.1 Alphaproteobacteria bacterium | reverse complement strand
CAACCGCTCCGCCTATCGCGTCTATAAGAACCCACAGGAATTCGTGACCGTCGAAGCCGCCACCGCGCTGGAAGCCATGCGTGAGAGTGGTATTCAGGCACCGCTGAAAATCGTGCGGGAAATCCGCTTCATGGACAGGATGGTCGAGCAGAACCGCTTCACCGCGCAGGAAGAACTCGTCCAGACGGGCAAGGGCGGCGCGCGTCGGCATGATACCGCGCTGGCGGCTGCCGTGGCAGAAGCGCAGGCAGGCGCGCATGCTGATACCGCCCCTAGCCATACCATCGTCCAGCCGGAAGAGGCCATCACCGTCACCTCGCCGGATGCGGTCGTCCCGCCTCAAGCGGAAATCCTTCCTCCCGCGCAGGGCGACGGGGAAGACCTTTCTCCAGAAGATGTGGCCGCACTGCTGGGTGCGCAGCCGAATGGCTGAATAATCCCCGCGGAAAATGCGGCTTTGTCATAATACCTTCACACTCCTGTGCTAATGTGGCGCAAATGCAATCATGATCCTGTTCGAGGGAACGATGACCGACGAAACCAAAACCAGCCCGCTTTCCAAGTTCGCTGCCGCCATTTCCAAAGGCGTGTCGGATGAGACCAGCAAAGTGCGCGTCAGCTTCAAAGAAGGCACCACGCAGAACAAATTGGCCGTTCTCGGCGGTGTGTCCACGGGCATCACCTTCACCCTGCAAGGCTTGAAGAACCTCCGCACCGGATGGGCGAAAGATGAGAAGACGGGTAAGCGCGACATCGCCACCACTGTGCTCGGCGCGGCTGAAATGGGCGGCGGCTTGTTCCTCACCGGACTGTTCTACCATAACCTCCGCCTCGGCAACGACATCATGCCCGCTATCTCCAAGTTCAAGGATAGGCTGACGGGTGGTGCGGAAAACGCGGGACATTCGCGCTAATAAATGCACTGAAATGATAAAAAAAGGCCGCTAAAAGCGGCCTTTTTTGTGCGTTTTTTTAGCGTTTTTTAGACATCCAGCGTGTCAGCGAGGTCCTTACCACGAAGAGCGGTCTGTTCCTGAATGAACTGGAAGCGTAACTCAGGCTTCTTGCCCATGAGCTGGTTCACGCGGTCGGCGGTTTCGCCACGCTCGGTCTCATCTATCATCACGCGCAGCAAGCGGCGTTTGGAGGGATCCATGGTGGTTTCTTTGAGCTGCGGGGCAGTCATCTCGCCCAGACCTTTGAATCGGCCGACTTCCAGCTTGCCGCGGTTCTTGGAGAGCTTCTCGACCAGCTTGGCTTTGGAGGCATCGTCCTGCGCGTAATAGGTGGTCGTGCCTTGGGTGATGCGGTAGAGCGGCGGCTGGGCGAGGTACAAATGTCCATCGCGGATGATCTGCGGCATTTCCTGATAGAAAAAGGTCATGAGCAGGGATGCGATATGCGCGCCGTCCACGTCTGCATCCGTCATGATGACGATTTTCTCATAGCGCAGTGCGGAGGGGTCATAATGCTTGCCGGAGCCACAGCCCAGCGCCAGCACCATGTCGGCGATCTCTTGGTTGGCGCGGATTTTGTCGGTGGTCGCGCTGGCGACGTTTAGGATTTTACCACGCAGGGGAAGAATCGCCTGAGTTTCACGGTTACGCGCCTGTTTGGCGGAGCCACCTGCCGAGTCCCCTTCCACGAGGAACAATTCCGTGCCTTTGGAATTGCTGCGCGAGCAATCGGCCAGCTTGCCGGGGAGGCGGAGACGCTGGGTGACGGCTTTGCGGGAGACCGCTTTGTCGGCCTTGCGACGGTTGCGCTCTTCCGCGCGGTCAATCAACGCCTGAATCAGCGCGGTGCTGCTGGTGCGGTCACCGGAGAGCCAGTGGTCGAAATGGTCACGGATGGCGTTCTCGACCAAGCGGGTCGCCTCGGTGGAGACGAGTTTCTCTTTGGTCTGGCCTTGGAAATGCGGGTCTTTGATGAAGACCGAGAGCACGGCGACTGCGCCGGTCATCACGTCATCCGCCGTGAAGCTGGCGAATTTCTTGTTGCCCACCATTTCCGCGTAGGATTTAAGGCCTTTGGTGACGCAGGTGCGGAAACCGTTCGCGTGCGTGCCGCCTTCAGGGGTGGGGATGGTGTTACAATAGGAACTGGTGATTTCGTCTTCGTCGAAATCCGCATCGGCTGGCCAAGCGATAGCCCACTCGACGCGGCCTTTCTTATCCGCCAGTTCCGCTTCGCCGGAGAAGGCTTCGGCGGTCAGCAAGGGGCGTTCGCCCAAGGTGGCGGTGAGGAAGTCCAGCAAGCCGTTGGGGAAGCGGATGACCGCTTTTTCAGGGACTTCGCTGCCCTCTGAGAGTAATTCTGGCGCACATGACCAGCGGATTTCTACGCCTTTGTAGAGATAAGCCTTTGAACGCGCGAGTTTATACAGGCGTTCAGGCTTGAATTTCGCTTTTGCACCGAAGATTTCCGCATCGGGATGAAACTTGATGCGCGTGCCGCGACGGTTGGGCGCGTTGCCGACTTCTTCCAGCTTGGTCTGGGGGATGCCGCGCGAGAAGGTCTGGCGGTAGAGTTTCTTGTCGCGCGCGACTTCGACCTCAAGGTGGTCGGTCAATGCGTTCACCACGGAAACGCCCACGCCGTGCAGACCGCCGGAGGTCTCATAGACCTTGCCACGGAATTTACCACCGGAGTGGAGGGTGGTGAGGATGACTTCAAGGGCGGATTTGTCAGGGAATTTGGGGTGCGGGTCGATGGGGATACCGCGTCCGTTATCGCTGATGGTGACGTTGCCGTTTGCGTCTTCCTCGATTTCGATATAGGTCGCGTGGCCGGCAACGGCCTCGTCCATCGAGTTATCGAAGACTTCGTTCACGAGGTGATGCAGCGCGTTATCATCCGTGCCGCCGATGTACATGCCCGGACGCAGGCGAACGGGTTCAAGGCCTTCCAATACCTCGATATCCGAGGCGGTATAGGACTCTTGCTTATTGGCGGGTTTGGGTGCGCTGGCACCGCTGGCGAAAAGGTCGTTGCTCATGGGGTATCAATATAGCGTTAAAATGCTCTTAAGCAAGTGTCAAAGCGCGATTGCGTCTTGCCATCTTGTGGATAAACTGTCATGAAGATGTCACAAAATACCCTTTTCCTGCGCGGGAATGGTGGTTTATACTGGCAAAATCAATCAAAACGCATTTGGAGAATGACCATGGCCGATACCCCCAGCAAACAGGACCTTTACGATGAAGCAGCGATGCAGGACGCGATTGCAGCGAAGAAGGCCACCGGCGGTCTTATCGAGGCGAACCCGCAGGATGCACCTGCGCCCGTGAAATCCGATTTCGCAACGCGCCGCGCAAGCCCCGCTAAAGACCTTCCCCCACAGCCGACTGCGGAAGATAAGGCGTTCTCCTTCGTTGAACAGCAACTGGCGCGTCGTGCCGCCCCCGCAACGGATAAAGGCCAGAGCCGCTGATAGAACAAAAGTGAATGGAAAACCCCGCTTCCGAGCGGGGTTTTTTTATGCTTTTTTCTTATGCTGCCAATGCGGCGATGTCGCCCAGCGCTTTGGTCAGCTCGGCAAGGCGGCTTTTCGCATCGGGCTTCCAATCACGCATGAGCACCAGTTTCTGGTCATGGCGGATTTTCACGCTGCGGGGATTGCGGGTGAGGTAGGTCACCAGTTTCTCCGGCTGGGCGAAGGTGTCATTGCGGAAGGCCAGCACTGCGCCTTTGGGCCCGACATCGACCTTCTCGACCCCGCCCATGCGGCAGAGAATCTTCAGTTTCAACACTTCCAGCAAATGCTCAGTCTCTTCCGGCAACTGCCCGAAGCGGTCAGCAAGCTCCACGGCGAAGGCATCCACCTCTTCGTTGGTATGCAGGCTGCCCATGCGGCGGTATAGGCCGAGGCGTAGCTGCAAATCCGGCACGAAGGATTCGGGGATGAGCACGGATATGCCGAGGTTTATCTGCGGTGTCCAACGTTCGGCAGGGGGCGGCAGGTCTTTGCCCGCGTCCTTCAGCTGCTCGCGCTTGGCACTCGCCACGGCTTCCTCGAACATCTGCTGGTAAAGCTCCACGCCGACCTCGCGCACATGGCCGGATTGCTCCTCGCCCACCAGATTGCCGAACCCGCGGATGTCCATGTCATGGCTGGCGAGGGTGAAGCCCGCCCCTAGGGTGTCGAGGGTCTGCATCACTTCCAGCCGCTGCATGGCCTGTTTGGTGAGGGTTTTGCCGTGCGGCAGAGTGAAATAGGCATAGGCGCGGGTCTTGCCGCGACCGACGCGGCCACGGAGCTGATAAAGCTGCGACAGGCCGAAGCGGTCGGCCTTGTGGATGATCATGGTGTTGGCAGTGGGGATGTCCAAACCCGATTCGATGATGGTGGTGGACAGGAGCAGGTCATATTTGCCCTCGTAGAAATCAGTCATGATTTCATCGAGCTCGGCAGGCGGCATCTGGCCGTGTGCCACGGCGATGCGCACCTCGGGCACGTGCTCTTTCAAGAGGCGGCTGACATCCGGCAAATCCTTGATGCGCGGCACGACATAGAACACGCGGCCAGCGCGGTGCTTTTCGCGCAAGATAGCCTCGCGCAGCACCAGCGTATCCACGGGCATCACGAAGCTGCGCACGGCGAGGCGGTCAACAGGCGGGGTGGTGATGAGGCTCAAATCGCGCACACCCGTCAAGGCCAGCTGGAGCGTGCGAGGGATGGGCGTGGCGGAAAGGGTGAGTACATGGACGTTATGCTTGAGGGCTTTCAGACGTTCCTTCTGCACCACGCCGAAGTGCTGCTCTTCATCGACAATCACGAGGCCAAGATTGGCGAATTCGATGCTTTTGGCGAGCACGGCATGGGTGCCGATGACGATGTCCACCGAGCCGTCCTTCAGCCCTGCGCGGGTTTCGGTGGCTTGCTTGGCGGTGACGAGGCGCGAAAGCTGGCGGATGGTGATGGGCAGGCCGGCGAAGCGTTCTTTGAAGTTCGCATAATGCTGGCGGCAGAGCAGCGTGGTGGGGGTGACGACCACGACCTGCACTTTGCCGTTCTCCGCGCTGGCGGCAGCGAAGGCAGCGCGCATGGCGACTTCTGTTTTGCCGAAGCCGACATCGCCGCACACTAAGCGGTCGGACGGGTGACCAGAGGCCAGATCCTCTAGCACCTCGGAGATGCTGCGTTCTTGGTCTTCGGTTTCGACATACGGGAAGCGCGCGGCGAATTCATCGTACACCCCTTGCGGCGGGATGAGCACGGGCGCGGGGTGGATGGCGCGGGCGGCGGCGACTTTCAACAGTGCCTCAGCGGCAATCTTGATGCGCTCTTTCATCTTCGCTTTGCGCGCTTGCCATGCCACGCCGCCGAGCTTATCAAGCTTGGCTTCGCCTTCTTCGTCGTGACTACCATAACGCGTCAGAACATCGATGTTCTCAACGGGAATGAAGAGTTTATCTTCGCCGTCGTAGACCAGTTTGAGGCAGTCATGTGCTGCGCCCATGACCTCGACGGTCACCAGCCCCTCGAATCGCCCGATGCCGTGTTCAGCGTGGACGACCAATTCACCGGGGGTGAGGCTGGA
>VGDC01000142.1 GCA_016869895.1 Alphaproteobacteria bacterium | reverse complement strand
CTTACCAATGGGAGCTTCATCTTGCGCGTTTGGAAGCGGGTTTGAAAGCGCTGGAGATACCTGCGCCCAGCGAGGATTTGCTGGAGGTTTCGCTGCGCCTTCTCGCCCGCAATGACCTGTCTGATGCCAGCATCCGCATCGCCGTTTCGCGCGGGGTGGGCAGTCGCGGCTACCTACCCGTGGGTGCCGCCAGCCCCACCGTGGTCGTCGAGGTACAGGATAGGCTCGCCGTGCCATCCGACCCTGCCACGCTCTGGCTTTCCGACATTGAAAAGCCCTCTGCCAAGGCACTCCCCGTGGAGCACAAACTGGCGCAGGGGTTGAACTCCACGCTGGTGCGTATGGAAGCGGCGCGCCATGGCTGTTTGGATGGTCTGCAGTTGAACGCCGAAGACCACATCACCGAAACGAGCAGCGCGAATCTCTTCTGGCGCATCGGCGATGCGCTTTATACACCGTCACTTGATTGCGGTATCCTCGCTGGCACGACCCGCGCCGCGCTCATCCGCACGACCATCTACCATATCGTGGAAGGGCCATTCAAGCTGGAAGAATTGCAAGAGGCGGATGCGCTCATCGCCACCAACACCAACTGGCTGGCCATGCCCGTTTCGCATCTTGCGCCGAACGGCTGGGAATTCCCCGAAAGCGCGAAGCTGGCCAGCGAAATCCGCGCCGTGCTGCAAAAGGACATCGAGCATTATGTTGCAGCCAGAAACGTGTGATTGGCGAGAGCCGCTGGATTATTTGCCAGCCCTCACCGCTACGGGGGTGGATTTCACCCTGCTCTATTCCGGCATGCGCACGCCTTATGGCGGGCAATTCTCGATTCTGGCGATGCATCCCGATACGGTCTTGGAAGGCAGCGACACAGGCGCATTGGAGCAGCAGTTGACCACCGACCTCCCGGCTTATGCGAATGCGTGGCTGGGGTATCTGGGCTATGGCCTGAAGAACCGCTTCGAGAAGCTGACGCAAGACGACCCCAGCCATATCCACCTGCCGGATTACCGCTTCGTGAAATATGAGACCGTGCTGGTTTTTGACCATGATGCGAAGGTGGTGTATGTGCATCGTCAAGGTGCATCGAACCCTCTGCCTGACATTGCCAAAAAGGGCGGAAAAAATGATGTGAAGATTGCGAATCTCGCATCCGACATGACCAAGGCGGAATATCTCGGCAAGGTAGCACATATCCTTGAGGCCGTGCGCGGCGGCGTGTTGTATCAAGCGAACCTGACCCGCAAATTCACGGGAGAATTTTCGGAGAAGCCAGACATCGCCGCACTGTTCATTAAGCTGGCAGAGGTCTCTCCCGCGCCCTATTCCGCGCTCATCCGCTGGGGCGACACGGCCATCATCTCCTCCAGCCCAGAACAATTCCTGCGAATGGATGCGGCGGGAAATGTGGAGACACGCCCCATCAAAGGTTCAGCGCGGCGCAGTGCAGACCCCGCCGAAGACACGCGCATACGTGATGCCCTCGCCGCAAGCGAAAAAGACCGCTCGGAAAACCTGATGATTGTCGATCTGATGCGAAACGACCTCGCGCGCGGCTGCGAAGTCGGCTCCGTGAAAACGGAATCGCTGTTCGACATCAGCACCTATGCCACGGTGCATCACATGGCCTCGACGGTGACAGGCAAACGCCGAGAAGCCGTCTCCCCGCTGAAACTTGTGACGCAATGCTTCCCGCCGGGGTCGATGACGGGCGCGCCGAAAATCCGCGCGATGGAGTTATGCTCCGAACTCGAGCCGCGCGGGCGCGGGGTGTATAGCGGGGCGATAGGCTGGTTCGGCGGTGATGGCAGCGTGGATTTGTCGGTGGTCATCCGCACGCTCGTTGTGCAGGGAAACCGCTTCGAGTTTCAGGTGGGCGGCGCGATCGTGCATGATTCCACCCCCGAAGGCGAATGGGAAGAAACGCTCGTCAAAGCGCGAGGGCTAGCCAAAGCATTAGGGATTGATGAGGATGTACTTCGCGCTCTCTAAACACGGCACGTGATTCGGATTATGCCGTCAGCGAAAATGCATTATTTTCGAGAACCGCACCGTAAGCGTACTGGCAGTACGCGCGGAGCGGAAGCGCAGAGAATAAGCATTTGCAGCAAGGCAGAATGCGAATCCTAAGCCTCAACCACCTGTGAAATGCCTGGCAGCGTCTCGACAATCGCCAGCGCATTCGGGCTGAGGAGGTAGGCATCCGGCAGGGTCACGACCACACGCTCATTATCATTGATGGCCACGAACAACTTCACCTGCAAGCCCTGTGTACGGGTCTTGGAGCGCGCGGGTTCGATGATATTCTGCAATTCCGCGAGGCCATTTTCCTTATCGACGAAGATATGCACCTCGCCTTGCTGGTTCTTCATCACCGCTTCATCCAGCATGGAGATGCCCTGTGCGATAAGGCGCACACCGCCGTCATCCCGCTTGCCATCGGCGTTGATGAGCAGCAGTTTACCCGCTTCCAGCAAATGGCGGCTGTTGGTCAGCAGCGTTTCATCGAACACGGAAATCTCATAAATCCCGTCTACATCCGATAGCTGGATGAAGGAGAATTTACCGCGCGGCGACACCTTGCTCTTGATGCCCAGCACGATGCCCGCCACACGGGTGGGGTTATAATTCTCCGCCAGTTTCGTATCGAATTGGCCGGAAGAGACGATGCCCATGCGCTTCAAATTCTTCGCATATCCCTCAAGCGGGTGGGACGACAAATAGAAGCCGACCGCCGCGAATTCATGCTGCAAACGCTCCAGCTGCGGCCAGTCGCGGAAATCTTTCAGCGCAGGTTTCGGCATCGCTTGCGCATCCGCCCCGCCGAACAGGCTGACCTGATTGCTTTCCTTCTCACGCGCCATGGCGTTGGAGTATTGCAGCAGCACCTCGATGGATTCATACATCTGCTGGCGGTTGGGGTGGAGGCTATCCAACGCACCTGCGCGAATCAAATTCTCTAGCGCGCGCTTGTTGATGGCTTTCGTGTCCACCCGCCCGACGAAATCGAACAGATCCTTGAACTTCCCGCCGCGTTCACGCTCATCCACCAGCGCTTGCATCGCCGCTTCGCCCACGTTCTTGAGCGCGGCAAGGCCATATCTGACAGCACGTTTGCTGCCTTCTTGCTTCTCCACGCTGAACAACGCCTGCGAGATGTTCACATCCGGCGTGAGTATGTCGATGCCGAGGTATTTCGCTTCCTGCTTGAAGATGCTGAGTTTATCGGTGTTGTGCATATCGAAGTTCATGGACGCGGCGAGGAACTCGACCGGATAATTCGCCTTCATGAACGCCGTCTGATACGACACCAACGCGTATGCCGCCGCGTGGGATTTGTTGAAGCCGTAGCCCGCGAATTTCGCCACGAGGTCGAAGATGTGGCTCGCTTGTTCCTTCTTCACGTTATTCTTCAGCGCACCTTCGGTGAAGATGCCACGATGGGAATCCATCTCTTCCTTGATTTTCTTACCCATCGCACGGCGCAGCAAATCCGCGCCTCCGAGCGTATATCCACCCATCACCTGCGCGATCTTCTGCACCTGCTCCTGATAGATGATGACGCCGTGCGTCTCCTTCAGCACCTCTTCCAGCATGGGGTGAAGGTAATCCGGCTCCTGCTTGCCGTGCTTCACCTCGATGTAAGTGGGGATGTTGTCCATCGGACCGGGGCGATAAAGCGCGCCAAGCGCGATGAGGTCTTCGAGGCAGTCAGGCTTCAGCTTGCGCAAGGCATCGCGCATGCCCGCCGACTCGAACTGGAACACGCCCACTGCATCGCCCTTCGACAGCATCGCATAGGTGGGTTTGTCGCCTTCAGGCAGTTTCAGCAGGTCGATGTCCACCCCGCAGGTTTCTTTGGCGAATTCCACGGATTGTTGAAGCACAGAAAGGGTCTTTAGACCCAAAAAGTCGAACTTTACCAAGCCTGCCGTTTCGGCGTATTTCATGGAATATTGCACGACGGGCATATCCGATTTCGGGTCTCGGTACATCGGCACCAGCTCGTCCAGCGAACGGTCGGCGATGACCACGCCCGCCGCATGGGTCGATGCGTGGCGATACAGGCCTTCCAGCTGCAAGGCGATGTCGATGAGCTTGGCGACGGAATCGTCCTCCTCACGCATGGCGCGCAGCTGCGGCTCCATGTCAATGGCCTGTTGCAGCGTCACCGGATTCGCAGGATTGTTCGGCACGAGTTTGGAGATGCGGTCGATCTGCCCGTATGGCATCTGCAACACGCGCCCCACATCGCGCAGCACCGCGCGCGCTTGGAGTTTACCGAAGGTGATGATCTGCGCCACGCGCTCATAGCCGTATTTCTTCTGCACGTAATCGATCACGCGGTCGCGCTTGGACTGGCAGAAATCGATATCGAAGTCAGGCATCGATACACGTTCGGGGTTCAGGAATCGCTCGAACAGCAGGCCGTATCGCAGCGGGTCAAGGTCGGTGATGAGCAGGCTCCACGCCACCGCAGAACCCGCGCCCGAACCACGGCCGGGGCCGACGGGGATGCCGTTCTGCTTACTCCATTTGATGAAGTCCGATACGATAAGGAAGTAACCGGGGAACTGCATCTGGATGATGATATCCAGCTCGAATTCCAGCCTGTCGCGGTATGGCTTGGCTACTTCTTCGCGGGTCGCTGCGTCCATCTCCGGCGTGAACACGAAATGCTCCAAACGGTATTCCATGCCCGCGCGCGCTTGCTCGCGCAGTGCTGCGGCTTCGTCTATCCCTTGCGCTTTTTCCTCTTCACTCACGAAACTGGGAAGAATCGGTTCACGCTTCGGCGACATGAAGGCGCAGCGTTTGGCGATTTGCAGTGTATTCGCCAGTGCTTCGGGGACATCCGCGAAAAGCGCGGCCATTTCGCTTTGCGATTTGAAATAATGCTGCGGCGTAAGACGGCGGCGGTTCTCTTCGGTGATATAGGTTCCACCCGCGATGCACAGCAGCGCGTCATGCGCCTCATATTTATCCTTCGCCCCGAAGAATGGCTCATTCGTCGCCACCAGCGGCAGGTTATGCTTCATCGCCAGTGCGATGAAATCCGCCTCCGCCTTCGCCTCATCGGGCAGGTTATGGCGCTGCAATTCGATGTAGAGGTTATTCGGGAATAACGCGTTCAAACGCAGCAGTAGCTTCTCGGCATCGTCCTTGCGCCCCGCCAACAGCAACCGCCCTACTCCACCGTGAATGCCGCCCGTCAGGGCGATAAGCCCCTCGGTCTTGCCTTCCAGCGCGGCATAATCCAGCATCGGCGCGGTGACGCCCTCCGGTGGGTTCAGGAACGCATCGCTCACCAGCTCCAGCAGGTTATAATATCCCCGCTCGCTCTTCACCAACAACACCAGCTGCTCCGGCTGGGCTTGCTGGGATGCCGAGCGGAAATTCTTCTCGCCCGATTCGCCCTGCGGCTTGAAATCCACCTGCGAGCCGATGATGGGCTGGATGCCATCGCCCGCTGCTGCCAGTGAGAACTCCAGCGAGCCGAAAAGGTTGTTGGTGTCGGTCAAGCCCACGGCGGGCATCTGATGCTTCTGGCAGAGCTTCACCAGCTCTTTCACGCCGATGGCGCCCTCGGAAAGCGAATAGGCCGAATGGGT
>VGDC01000141.1 GCA_016869895.1 Alphaproteobacteria bacterium | reverse complement strand
AGGTCGGCACGCGGGAGGCAGGCTTGGGCGCGGCGGGTTTGGCCGCTGGCGTCATCGCCAGTTTCTTGGCGCGGGCTTCATCGGCGGCGTGGCGTTTTTCCAAATCGGCCAGCAGGTCTTTCAGGCTTTGGGAGTCCTGCGCCAGCTTCTTCACCGCCTTTTCGCGCTCGGCATGTTCGCTGGAGAGTTTCTCCTGCATCTCGCCGCGCTTCTCGAGCTTGGCGGTGAGGGATTTCTGGTTCTTTTGCAGGTTTTCTTGCTCTTTGGCGATCTTGCCGCGCTGCTCGGCGATGCGTTCACGCAGGGCATGGGCTTCTTCCAGCTGCGTTTTCAGCTTTTCGGCCTGAGTCTTGATGGCGGAGGAGGTCAACCCCAGCACCTTGGCGGTATGCAGCGTCTCGTTGAAATCACCGGGCATGGCCAGCACCATCTCCGGCGGCACGATGCTGAGTTTCATCATGCTCATCAACATCTTGTCCAGCTCGCCCTCGCGGTTTTTCAGGTCAGCGGAGAGGGCGGATTCCTGCTCGCTCAGGCGGGCGTTGTTGTCTTCTAAATCAATGAGCAGCTTCTCGCGGGATTTCATCGTCGCCGCGATGTCCACCAGCTCGCCTTGCAGGTTCTCAAGCTCCTTGTCCACCTTGGATTTCTGCGCCTCGATGGCCTTGTTCTCCTTCGAGGCGGTCTCCAAGGCTTGCAGGGTGCTTTCCAGATTGCTTTTCAGCTTTTCGCGGTCGGTCGCTTCCTGCGCCACTGCGCTGAAAGGCAGAGACGCGGTGATTATCAGGCAAGTGGCGGTTAGCCACTCACGCATCTTGGGTTTCCAACAGGCCGATGAGGCGGGAAGTGCCCGTCATCGCCGCAGGTTGCGGCAGACCGAGGAGGCTGAGCAGCGTCGGCGCGATGTCGGAGAGCTTGCCGAGCGGCAGCGCATCGGTGCGGCCTTCCCAAGGCTGATAAGCGGTGATGAACGGCACGAGGCTGAGGGTATGCGCGGTATGCGCCTGTCCGGTAGCTTCATCCTCCAGCTGTTCGATATTGCCATGGTCAGCGGAGATGACCAGCACCCCGCCCTTGGCGAAGATAGCATCTTTCAAACGGCCAAGGCAGGTGTCCACCGTCTGCACCGCGATGATGGAGGCTTCCAGATTCCCCGTGTGTCCGACCATGTCAGGGTTGGCGAAGTTCACTACGATAAGGTCGAATTCATCATTCGCCACCACGCGCTCGATGTTCTCCGCCACTTCGAAGGCCGACATTTCCGGCTGGAGGTCATAGGTCGCCACTTTCGGCGAGGGCACGAGGATGCGGCTTTCGCCCTCGAACACCTGCTCTTCGCCCGCATTGAAGAAGAAGGTCACATGGGCGTATTTCTCCGTCTCCGCGATGCGCAGCTGTTTCAGCCCGGCGCGGGAGACGGTCTCACCCAACGTATCGCGGATGACTTCCGGCGGGAAGAGGGCGGGGATGTATTTCGCCAAAGTGCTGGAATATTCGATCATGCCCAGCTGGGTGGAGAAATTCACTACACGGTGGCGGGGGAATTGGTCGAATTCGGGGATGAGCAGGGCGGAAAGCAGCTGGCGCGCGCGGTCGGCGCGGAAGTTTATCATCAGCAGGCCATCACCGTTCACGATGCCCGCATAGCCGTTGATGGCGGTGGGCAGCACGAATTCATCGCTTTTGCCTTTGGCGTAGCTTTGCTCCACGGCTTCGGCGGGGGTGAAGGCGGTTTCGCCCACGCCATCGACGATGACGTTATAGGCCTTGGAAACGCGATCCCAGCGGTTGTCACGGTCCATGGCGTAGTAACGGCCACTGACGGTGACGATGCGGATTTTCTCGCCAGCGGGGGCGATGGCCTCTTCCAGCTTTTTCAGGTAGCCCAATGCACTGCGCGGAGGGGTGTCGCGCCCATCGAGGAAGGCGTGGATTTCCACGTCCACCCCTTCGACGGCCAGCAGCTTTGCCAACTCGGCCACATGGGTATCATGGGAATGCACGCCGCCGGGGGAAAGCAACCCCATGATGTGGCACAGATTCGTGCCTTTCTCGCGCAGATGCTTCACGAATGCGATGAATTCGGGGGAGTCTTTGAGGCTTCCTTGCGCCAAAGCCTCGTCGATGCGGGGCAGGTCCTGCAGGATGACACGGCCACTGCCGATGTTCATGTGGCCGACTTCGGAATTGCCCATTTGCCCATCGGGGAGGCCGACATCAAAGGCGGAAGCGCTGAGCTGACCTGCGGGGAAATGGCTGCTCAGATAATCCCAATTAGGCGTGTTCGCGTGCTCGATGGCGTTGTCCTTCCCGCCGTGGCGGCAGCCCCACCCGTCGAGGATGGCGAGAACGACGGGTTTCGGGCGTTTGGCGAGGGCGGGGAGGGGTGTGGTCATGGAGAATCCTTCGGTGTGGCGAAACAATGCCTAATAGGTATAGGCATTTATGCGCCGCGATGCAACGGCTTAGCTTACTGGAATAGCTGCGAAAGGCTGGCGAATCCCTGCGTGAAGTTCTTCGGGTAAATGCTGCTTCCCCACCATTGCAGGAGGATGACGTGGAGGACATATAACGGCAGGGTATTGCGCCCGACGAGCATGATGATCCGCTCATGCAGGCTGGGCGTGGGTGAGATGTTATCTTCGGGGAAGCGGATGGGGGCGAATGTGAACTGTATCAGGCCGATGCCCATCACCATCACCAGCATCAGCATCAGCACGAAATAGGTGATTTCGAACTCGAAGCCCAGCTGCTGGGTGAGCAGGTAGAACGCCAAGCTGAAGAGCCACGCGGCACGGATGCCCGTTTCACCGTTCCGCCCCTCGCGGGTATAGCGACCCAAGCAGGCGAACATGAAGCAGAGCGTGCCGTATTCGATGACTTTGGACAGGGGTAGGTAGAACAACAAGAATCCAATCCACAAGGGGATGGCGCTTTGCCATGCATCAGGAGAACGGTCGAGTATGTGCATCAATAGCCGGGTGGCGAGAATGGCGAAGAGGATGTTCAGCGGAATGATGAACGTGCCGACGAGCCCTGCGTTAATGAAGACGAGGATGGCACCGAGCAGGATTAGGACATCGAAGCGCGTGGTCTTTGAATAACCGATGAGGAACAGGAAAATCGGGAAGCTGACCCGCCCGATAGCGCGGAGCCAAGGAATATCGGGGAACAAGTAGAAGCCGATATGGTCGATCACCATGAACACAAGCGCCACGAACTTGAGCAGGTCGTAGGTATTGGGGGTTTCGCCGTATTCATTGGTTTTCAGAAGTTTAACCATTTCCGCTGCGCCCACATGGTTTCTTAATGCGGGGTCAGGATAATCTCTTTTTCATGCTTCCCACCACAATAAAATGCGGGTAAAGGGAAGGAAAACAACAACCCTATTCAGAGGTGAATCATGAAGAACGTTTTGACGACCCTTGCCGTCACCGGTTTGAGCATCAGCCTTTTCGCCGCATGCAGCGGCCACAAACCCGCCGGAAGCCACCACACAGCGGTTGACCCGCAATACCGCGTGACCCCGAATAACTTCGAAGCGGCGGATGCGAACAACAATGGCACGCTGAGCTATAAGGAATATCTCGCGCTGGTGAGTGTGCAGGAGACGGAAGCGAACCTTGCCGCTGGCAAGAAGAATGCGACACTCAACGCCGATTCGCAGACGATGAAAGCCGCGCTGAAAAGCCGCTATAACCAGCTGGATACCGACAAGAACGGCACGCTGGAAGCGGATGAATTAGGCGCGGATTGATGCTGGATGATATAGAAGCAAAACCTGCTGGTTTTGCTTTTACTCTCGGTGATAAGGATGGTTCGTGAGGATGGTGTGGGCGCGGTAAAGCTGCTCGGCGAGTAGTGGGCGCACCAGCATATGCGGCCATGTGAGCTTGCCGAAGCACAGCACCAAATGCGCTTTCTTGCGCAGTTCGGGGCTTAACCCGTCCTGTCCGCCGATGACGAAGGCCAGCTTGCTCATGCCTTCCTGCTGCCAATCGCCGATTTGCTTGGCGAACTGTGGGCTGGAAAGTTCCTTGCCGCGCTCGTCCAAAGCGATAATCCTATCCGCGCCTTCGCAGGCCGCCAGCAGCAGATCCGCCTCGCGCTCCATCCGCTGGGCGGAGGGCAGGGGTTTTTTCTCGTCCAGCTCCTTCACCGTCAGCGTCCACGGCAGGCGTTTCTTATATTCGTCGAAAAGCTGGGCGGCGGGAGAGCCGGATTTGATTTTGCCGATGGCAGCGAGGATGACCTGCATGGGGGAAGCTAATCTGTGGATAAATCAGGAAAAAGAGTGTGAAGAAAGGGAAGGCGCAGATTGCTGCGTCAGGAATCCAGTGTGAGCCAGACTGGTGAACGACGGGCGGATGCCCGTCAGCCCACCACTTCCAGATTGGTGACCGGTAGAGCGACGCTCCACATCTTCTCCAGATTGTACACATCGCGTACTTCCGGTTTGAAGAGATGGACGACCACATCACCCGCATCCACCACCACCCAATCGGCCGCTTCGCCGCCTTCGGGGGGGATGTTATACAGTTCGGCCTCTTTCAGGGCTTGAACCACGCGATGCGCAAGGGTGCTCACGTGACGGGAGGATGTTCCCGACGCGATGATCATATAGTCTGCGATGCTGGTTTTACCTTCGAGGTCGAGGGTGACGATGTCTTCGCCTTTGCCATCATCCAAGATGGAAACGATAAGGTCTTTGACCTTATCGGCGGGGCGTTTGGACTTTTTAGCCTTAGGGCCTTTGTGCAAGGAAGTAATGATAATCATGCCTCCGTTTCCGATGAGGCTGGATGCCAATGAGGTTCATCCGCGTTCATCTATTCATATTATGACGGATTCAACCCGTCTTTCCAAGTCTTTTTCTTATCTCTGTGGCGGAGAGGGGATGACGCACACCGAACATGAAACACCAAGCGGGAAGCCGCTTTGAGAGGAGTTCTGCGGGGGTGGTGCGGGTATAAAGGAAGCGTTGGGAAGCGCGTCCTGCCAGCGCTTTGAAGGTATAAGGCGCGCGGTCATACACCGCGACGTGCACCTGCTGGAAAATCGACTGCCATTCATGCCATTTGTGGATTTGTGCAAGGTTATCCGCTCCCATGATCCATACGAAACGCAGGTGGGGATAGGCATGGGTGAGCTCCCGCAGGGTGTCGGCGGTGTAGCGGCTTTTCAGGTGGTTCTCGAAATCGGTGACGCGGATGAAGGGGCTGCGCTTGGCGATGGCCTGCGCGCTGGCGAAACGGTCTTCGAAACTCGCCATGTCATCGGTGGATTTCAGCGGGTTCTGGGGGGAGACGAGCCACCAGACCTCATCGAGCCCGATGCGCCGCATGGCCTGCAGGCTGATGTGCAGATGGCCTTCATGGGCGGGGTTGAACGACCCGCCGAGGAGGCCTATGGTGCGTTGGCTTTTAATTATGGACATATTATTTCATGTTTTAGAGAAAAAGCCTGATGACAACAGCAAATGTAAGTATGGCGATGATTGCTACGGAGAAAGCTGTCATTAGTTTGGACGGAACTATCGGTGAGTCCATCCAAGATACTTTACCTGTCGGCAAAGATATGATTTTTCTCTGGGCGTGATTATCTATCGCATTTAATAGTGCGGTTTGCACATCTGGTGCCAGAACGTATACGTGCTTTTTCCCATTTCGCATAGTTATGCGTAATCTGGTATTATATTCCTCGTT
>VGDC01000140.1 GCA_016869895.1 Alphaproteobacteria bacterium | reverse complement strand
GGCTGGTCGGCTCGGGCACGAAATATTTCACATTGCGCTCACCGGATTGCACACGGTCAAAGGCATTCGCGATCTCCTCGGCGTTCAGGCCAAGGAATTCGGCGTATTGCCGCAGGTAACCCCGCGCATAGACCTTGCCGGGAAGCTCCTCAAGGTTGCCCTCCTCCAGCGCGGTCAGATACTTCGCGCGGATGTGAAGCTGCTGGCCGATGTCGCGCGGGTCGAGCTTCAGGTGCAGGCGCATGTCGCGCAGCACCTGTCCCACATCGCGGTAGCTGTGAATCTCAATCTGCATGATAGTCAATCAGTTAGGGGATTAAACTTCGATGCCGTGGTCGCGCGCGTAATGCGTCAATCGCGCGCGCACGTTCCTATCCGGCAAGGAGCATATATATTCCATATATTCCCCCAGTTGCGCAAGGTCTAAGCTGCGCACCATCGCCTTCACCGGGCCAAGACCCGACGCGGAAAGGGAGAGATTGCGAAGCCCGATGCCGATGAGCGCCATGGCCTCCAAGGGTTTGCGCGCCAGCTCGCCACAGAAGCTGACCTCGACGCCCTCCGCCGCGCAATCGCGCGCGATCTGGCGGAAGACGCGCAGGGCAGCGGGGGAAAGCAGGTCATACCGGTCGGCGAGGTTCGGGTTGCCACGGTCGCTGGCGAAGAGGAATTGCATCAGGTCGTTGCTGCCGATGGAGAGGAAATCCGCTCTTTTCGCGAGTTCGGGAATCTGCCACAGAATCGACGGCACTTCGACCATCGCGCCGATGCGCACTTCTTTGGGCAGGGTCTGGCCATTGGCGCGGGCGTGTTCCATCTCGCGGTCGAAGAGGGCTTTCGCCTCGTCGAACTCCGCCACTTCGGCGATGAAGGGGAACATCACATCCAGCCGCTTGTTCGGCGCAGCGGCGATGAGCGCGCGGCACTGGCGGAGCAGGATGGCAGGGCGGTCAAGCCCGATGCGCGTGGCGCGCCAGCCCATGGCAGGGTTCTCTTCCTGCGGAATGTTGAAGTAAGGCAAGGGCTTATCGCCACCCACATCGAAGGTGCGGAAGACGACTTTCTTGCCGCCGCTCTGGCGGATGACTTTCGCGTAGGTCTTGCGCTGGGATTCGATGTCAGGGAAATGCGCCGAAAGCATATAGGGCAGTTCGGTGCGGTAGAGGCCGATGCCGTCGATGTCGCGCTCCTGCACGCGTTTCACATCCACGAACAGCCCCGCATTGATGTTCAGCCCGATGCGGACGCCATCGCGGGTGACGGAGGGTTCATCGCGCAGGGTCTCATAATACGCCGCTTTTTCGCGGTACTGCGCGACGTGCTCGGCGATGGCCTGCTCCACGTCATAAGTCGGGCGGATATAGACTTCGCCATGGTCGCCATCGACGATGAGGGGGTCGCCCTCCTGCACCATGGACATGGCGTTGCGGATCTTACCGACGACGGGAATCTCCATCGCGCGGGCGATGATGATGATATGCGAGGTGGGAGAGCCTTCCTCCAGCACGAGGCCTTTGACGTGCTTGCGGCCGTATTCCAACAGTTCCACGGGGCCGATGTCATGGGCGACGACGATGAATTCCTCCGGCAGGTTGGCGGCTTTTCCGCCCTTCCCCGCCAGATGCTGAAGCAGGCGGTTGGAGATCTCCTCCATATCCTTGGCGCGTTCGCGGAGGTATTCACTGGAAAGCTGGCTCATGCGCGCCTGAAGCTGCTCCTGCACACGCTGCACGGCGGCTTCGGCGGTCAGGCCAAGGTCGATGGCCTGCACGATGCGCTGCACCCAGCCTTTGTCCTGCGCAAAGAGGCGGTAAGCCTCGAAAATTTCGCGCTGCGCCTCGCCTTCCTTGAATTGCGCCTTGCGGATGACATCGTCTATCTGCGCCTGAAGGGCGGTGAAGGCGGTCTGCAGACGGGTCTTCTCGCTGGTGGGCGATTCGGCGACGTAGCTGGCGATGTCCACACGGGGGCGATGCAACACCGCAGGCATCTGCGCTAAGCCGGGCGCGAGGCGCGAACCGGTGAGATGCAGGGAAAGCAACCCTTTGCTGCCGCCACGCTTGACCTCGGCAGGGTCGATGACCTCGCCGGAGCCAATCAACTCGGCGAGCACCATGGCCACGGTCTGCAACAGTTCTATCTGCTCGCTGGTGTAGGACTGCGCCTCATGGCTCTGGACGACGAGGACGCCCGCGACCTGCTCGGCACGAAGGATAGGCACGCCCACGAAGCTCTGGAATTTCTCCTCGCCCGTTTCGGGGCGATAGACGAATTTGGGGTGCTGGTCGGCATGGGAGAGGTTCAGCGGCTCGCGCGTGAGGGCGATTTCACCCACCAGACCTTCGCCCACCTGCAAGCGCGTGGTGTGGACGGATTCGGCGTTCAAGCCTTCACTCGCGAACAACTCCAACACCTCTCCGGCGCGCAGCACATACATGGAGCATACTTCGGAGAGGAACTCGGAAGCGATGACCTTCACCAGCTCGTCCATGCGCTCCTGCGCGGAATCGGGACGGCTCATCACATCACGAATCTTCCGCAGGAAGAGCAGCGGCGAACTCACGACCTTCGATGAATGCTTGGTTCCAGCCACTTAGGCGATTTCCCCCTTGGGTTCGGAATCGGTGACGCGCCGCCACTTGGCCAGATGGGCTTCCGCCTCGGCCACCAGCGCGGCGAGGATATCGGCCACGGGCTCGACCTTCTCGACCAGACCGACGCTCTGCCCTGCCATGACGGAGCCGTTCTCCACATCGCCTTCGATGACCGCGCGGCGCAGCGCACCCGCCCAGAAATGCTCGATCTTCAGCTGAGCTTCTTCTTTGTCGAGCTTACCGGCGCGGAACTCGGCGATGACTTCCGACTGCAAGCGGGAGAAGGCATTGGTCGCCTTATTCGCCAAGGCGCGCACGGGAATCACCGGAAAATCGGGATCGACCTGCACGGAAGGCACGGCATCGCGCGCACCGGCGCGGATGAAGGATTTCTTGAAATTCTCATGGGCGATGGATTCGGTGGCGCAGACGAAGCGCGTGCCCAGCTGCACGCCGGATGCACCGAATTGCAGATAGGCCGCGATGGCCTCTCCGCGCCCGATGCCACCCGCCACAAAAACGGGGATGTCGCGGATATGCGGCAGAATCTCCTGCGCGAGGACGGAGGTGGAGACGGGGCCGATGTGCCCACCCGCTTCCATGCCCTCGATGACCAGCGCATCCGCACCGGCACGCACCAGCTTCTTGGCGATGACCAGCGCAGGGGCGAAGCAGATGACCTTCGCGCCGAAGGCCTTGATGGCTTGAATGGAGGCGGTCTTGGGCAGGCCACCCGCCAAGACCACATGACCGACGTTGTGCTTGCCGCAGACGGCAATCAACTCGTCCAACTGGGGATGCATGGTGATGAGGTTCACGCCGAAGGGCTTATCCGTCAACGCCTTGGTAGCGGCGATTTCCTTATCGAGCAATTCGGGGGACATGGCACCACAGGCGATGACACCGAAACCACCCGCATTGGAAATGGCGGAGACGAGATTATGCTCGGAGACCCAGGACATCGCCCCGCCGAGGATGGCATAGCGCGTGCCTAGGAACGCGGTTCCGCGGGCACTCAGGGCAGCCAGATTGGATTGTGCGGTCATGGGTTCACCTTCAATCTTTGGTGTATTATAGCTTATTCCGCCGATTCTGTGCGGTTTTTCTCTTCCGGCGCGATTTTCGCCTTCTTCACGACACTCACGCGGTAACCGCCGAAATTCTTGTTCAGCACCGAACGCACCGACCAGACGGCAAAGGGGATGAGGAACAGGGCGATGAAATTATTGCGCATGTCCTCCACATCCTGCCCACGGAAAAGGAAATACTCCACCAGCAGGAAAAGGAACATGCCCAGCAGCATGGCAAGCACCATGCGCCATGCCATCGCCAGCCAGACGCGCGCCGCCAAGCCCCATGTCGCGGGCACTTCCTCGGCACGGATCTCCTCAGGCGCCTTACTCGGCATCGAGACCATAGGCGGTGTGCAGGGTGCGGACAGCCAATTCGGCGTAGGCCTCTTCGATGAGCACGCTGACTTTGATTTCAGACGTGGAAATCACGATGATGTTGATGCCTTTGTCGGCCAGCGACTTGAACATGGTCTGCGCGACACCCGCATGGCTGCGCATGCCCACACCGATGACCGACACCTTCGCCACGCTGGCGTCGGAGTGGATGGTGTTATATTCGATGCTGCTGCTGATGGCCTTCAGCGCGGAAAGGGCGCGGGGAAGGTCGGCACGGGGGACGGTGAAGGTGATGTCGGTGCGCTCGCCGCCTTCGGTGACGTTCTGCACGATCATGTCCACGTTGATGTTGCCATCGGCCAATGGGCCGAAGATGGCAGCGGAGACACCCGGAATGTTGGGCACTTCCGTCAGGGTGATGCGCGCCTCGTCGCGGCTATACGCGATACCCGTCACTTTATGTTTCTCCACAAGCTCCTCCTCATCTACGAGCAATGTTCCCGGCTGGTCGTTGAAACTCGACAAGACCTGCACTTCCACCCCGTGGTTCATGGCCATGGCCACGGAACGGGTCTGTAATACCTTGCTGCCCTGCGAGGCCAGCTCCAGCATCTCCTCATAGGAGATGCGCGCCAGCTTGCGGGCTTTGTGCACGATGCGGGGATCAGCGGTATAGACCCCGTCCACATCGGTGTAAATATCGCAGCGATCCGCGCCCAGCGCGGCGGCGATGGCGACGGCGGAAGTGTCCGAACCGCCACGACCCAGCGTGGAGGGGCGACCATCCTGCGAAACGCCCTGGAATCCGGCGATGACCGCCACTTTACCCTGAGAGAAGCAATGGTGCAGCGATTCGGTGCCGATTTCCTCGATGCGGGCTTTGCCATAAGCGTTGTCGGTGTGCATGGGGAGCATCCACCCCGCGAAGGACTGGGCGGGGATGTCGATGTCTGCCAGCGCAAGGGCGAGCAGACCGGAAGTCACCTGCTCTCCTGCGGAGACGACCATATCATAATCCGCCCATTGCTGCGGGGTGGTGAGGTCGGACACATCACGCACATAGCCCACGAGCTTGTCGGTGATGCCCGACATGGCCGAGACGATGACCGCGACCTGATGGCCGGCATCGACCTCGCGCTTCACGCGCAGGGCGACGTTCTGGATGCGGGCGGTATCCGCAACGGAAGTGCCGCCGAATTTCTGGACAATGATGGCCATCGAGCCATAACCCCATCAAACAATGAAAACACCGAAATACGCCCCTTAAAAGGCAGAAGCGTGTTATACGCCCTTGCCTTTTGCTTTTCCAGTGGAAAATCGCAGTTTTTGCAATTAAGCGGCGAGCTGCATTTCCATGCGGATATTGGCGCGTTTGAACTGCGCCTGCCCTTCCGGCGTCATGGGCACTTCCGCGAAGCCCAGCTTGCGATAGAGATGGATAGCGGGGGCTTGCAACGTGTTGCTGAGCAGATACAAGTTCCGGCAACCCACGCGCCGCGCTTCTTCGATGGCGTCCTTGAGCAGCTTGTTGCCGATGCCGAGGCCGTGCAGCCCTTCGGGCACATACATCTTGGAGAATTGCATCACGCCATTTCCATCATCGAGCAGGCTGAACCCACCGACTGGATAATCACCGAGGCAATAGATGTAAATCCGGCCACCCTTGGCGAGGATGTACGTCTCAGGGTCGCCGAGCTGGGCGAGGTC
>VGDC01000139.1 GCA_016869895.1 Alphaproteobacteria bacterium | reverse complement strand
GACGGCGGAGATGTTCCTCATCTTCCACCTGCTCCGCCCTGATGTGTTTCCGGTGGATGACATCGCCGTGCTGAGAGCCATCGAAATCGAATATTTCGGCGGCGAGAAACAGACCCCGAAATTCCATAAAGCCCACGCCGAAAAATGGCGGCCTTATCGCAGCGTCGCCACGTGGTATCTCTGGCGCACGCTCGACCCTGTACCGGTGGAGTATTGATGGCAGCACGCAAGAAATCCGCACCCCGCAAGAGCCGTGGCAGCTTGATAAGCCGCAGGAAGACACGCCGGAAGAAGCGGTTTCCCGCCACGCGAAGGTTCTTCAAACGGGTTTGGAAATGGACGAAGAAGACCGCGCGTGCCATCAAATGGTGGTGGGGTCTGCCCAACTGGCTGAAAGCGGCGAAAGTGCTGGTGGTGGCTGTGGTGCTGCTTGGTCCGGCGGTGTATGAATGGGGTGAGCAGAAGGTCACCTACCATCGCATCTATGATGAATATTACGCGCATTTCTATAAGACCTATCAGAAAACACTCATCAACGACTCCTACGCGCAGCGCTACGCCTCCTTCTATGCGGATTTCTATGCGGAGTATTACTCCAGCCCCGCTTATCGCGCCAATCTGCAATACGCCCTGCCCGTCGCCACGGCAGAAACCATCAGCTTCCCGCCGGATAGCAAACTGGCAGGGTTACACATCAACGACAGCGGCCTGACCCTCATCAAGGAATTCGAGGGGTTACGACTGGAGCCCTATAAAGACGTGGGGGGCAAGCTGACCATCGGCTATGGCCACCTTGTGCGCCCCGGCGAGTATTACGGCAAAATCTCCGAGGCGGAGGCGCATAAACTGCTGAAGCAGGACGTGCAGGTGGCGGAAGCTTACGTTAAACGTTATGTGAAAGTGCCGCTGAACGGCAACCAATTCGCCGCGCTGGTGTCGCTGGTGTACAACATCGGGCCGGGGAATTTCCGCAAAAGCACCATGCTGGAACACCTGAACGATGGCGAGATGAGCAAAGCCGCCGCCGAGTTCCCCCGCTGGAAACGTGTGGGCACACGCGAGGTGCGCGGGCTGTCGAGGCGGAGAGCGGCGGAAAAAACCCTGTTTGAATCTTGATTCCTGCGCCCCGACCCGTTACACATAGCTCAAGATTTGTCGGCGAGGACAGTAGTCCGAGCGAGCCATCAGCCCGCGAAGCGGCGTTTCATGGAATCTTCAGCAGAAAATTCCGGAAACAATAGAAAGACAACACCATGATTCCTCGCTATTCACGCCCCGAAATGGTCAAAATCTGGGAGCCGGACAACAAGTTCCGCATCTGGTTCGAAATCGAGGCACATGCCTGCGATGCGCAGGCGAAGTTGGGCATCATCCCCGAAGCAGCGGCGAAAGCCGTGTGGGAACGCGGGAATTTCGAGGCGAAGCGCATTGATGAAATCGAAGCGGTGACCAAGCATGATGTCATCGCCTTCCTCACCAATCTGGCTGAATATGTGGGCGATGAAGCGCGTTTCGTGCATCAGGGCATGACCAGTTCCGACGTGCTGGACACCTGCCTTTCTGTGCAGCTCACCCAAGCTTCCGACATCCTGCTGGATGACCTAGACCGCCTACTGGCCGTCCTGAAGCGCCGCGCTTACGAAACCAAAGATATGGTCGCGGTCGGGCGCAGCCACGGGATTCACGCCGAGCCTGTGACGATGGGCTTGAAATTCGCCCGTTTCCACGCCGAATTCGCCCGTAACCGTGAACGTCTGGTGGCGGCACGCAAGGAAATCGCCACCTGCGCCATTTCCGGCGCGGTGGGTACCTTCGCGAATATCGACCCGTTCGTGGAAGAATACGTCGCGGAGAAGCTTGGCTTGGGTGTTGAACCCGTGTCCACGCAGGTCATCCCGCGCGATCGCCACGCCATGTTCTTCGCGACCCTCGGCGTGATTGCGTCTTCCATCGAGAACATTGCCGTCGAAATCCGGCACTTGCAGCGCACCGAAGTGCTGGAAGCCGAAGAATATTTCTCCCCGGGCCAGAAGGGTAGCTCCGCCATGCCCCACAAGCGCAACCCCGTGCTCAGCGAGAACATCACAGGCCTTGCGCGTCTGGTGCGTGGGTATGTGACTCCCGCGATGGAGAACGTCGCCCTGTGGCATGAGCGTGATATCTCCCACTCTTCCGTGGAGCGCATGGCTGCGCCGGATGCAACGGTGACGCTGGATTTCGCGCTAAACCGCCTTGTCGGCCTCGTCGATAAACTGGTGGTCTATCCTGAACGGATGCTGGCGAACATGAACTCGATGCGTGGGTTGATTTTCTCCCAGCGCGTATTGCTGGCTTTGACCCAGGCGGGCACTAGCCGTGAGGATTCCTACCGCCTCGTGCAGCGCAACGCCATGAAAGTGTGGGAACAGGGCAAGGATTTCCTGACCGAGCTGAAAGGTGATGCGGAAGTGATGGCTGCCCTGCCCTTAACCGAGTTGGAAGCAATGTTCGACCTTGAATATCACACCAAGCATGTGGATACGGTGTTCAAACGGGTGTTTAAGGAAGCTTAAAGCCTGTCACCATGGGCGGAACACTGGCCATACCAGTCGTTGCATTTGCAATTCCCGAAGAAATCGCAATTGCTTTTATCCGGTGCTTTGAAGATGCCGTTGCCCTCACAGGCAGCAAGGGTGAGCAACAAGACGATGGCGAGTGCGGAACGTATGGCGGTCATGGGCAAAATCCTTTAAGGTGGCTTTAGTTTATTACACCCCCTTCCAGCGGACAACGGATAAATCATGCCCTTCGCACTCCATGAACGCCTCCAGCAAGATACGTTTCAAGTCGCCCAGTTGCCCCTTTGCGATGTGTTGCTGATGGATGATAAGCGTTTTCCTTGGCTTATACTCGTGCCGCGCGAGGAGAATATCCGCGAAATCACTGACCTTGACCAACCGAACCGCCTGTTGCTGATGGAAGAGATCGCGGAGGCGAGCGGCCTGCTGCAGCATTTGACCCGCGCGCATAAGATGAATGTGGCTGCGCTGGGCAATATGGTGCCACAGCTCCATATCCACGTCATCGCGCGGTTCGAAGAAGATGCCGCGTGGCCGAACCCTGTCTGGGGCAGCGGGCGCGAACAATACACAGCGGAAGAGGCGGAACGGGCGCTGGCGCAGTTGCGTTCCCTGTTCGATGCAAATAACAGGTGACAAACGCGGCGGCGTTTGTTATCTAGCTAGTCCAATCCTTTTGAGCGGCTCGGTAGCTCAGCGGTAGAGCAGGGGAATCATAATCCCTTGGTCGGGGGTTCAAATCCCTCTCGAGCCACCACTTCCCTCCCTTACGCATGAAATGTACCAGCGTCAGAACAACTCAATCGTTCCGCGCTCTGGCTCTGCTTTCTCGCACGCTTCACCGGATTTTTTAATATTCGCGCCAAGAACATCGCGTATTTCCCCCAGCGTCAATGCACCGCGGCAGGCTTCAAGCAGCCTTTCTCCATCGGCTTCATTGCCCCGCAGAATTTTCACCAGCCGCAGCGCATTCTCCGCCAGCTGACTATTATAATCCTGAAACTGGATAGTCGTGATCGCCGCATTCGCGTGTTCGCTAGTGGGGTGCACATCGCAGTTCCTGAGGTGATCGGCGAGTTCCTGCGTTTTCTCCTCGACATTCCGCGCAGCTTGCGAAATCAGCGTTTCTAACGTGCGCAGCACGGCATCCACCACCTCGGCATGTGTGGGGGTATCAGGCGCGCTCATGTGCAGCCTCCTTCTGTTGACACACCGCCACGACCCGCGCGGCGATATGGCTTAACGGCTGTTGTTCGATGACACCGCCCAGCTGGAACGCCGCTTTCGGCATGCCATAGACCACGCAGGTCGCTTCATTCTGGCCGAGGGTGAATGCCCCCGCCTCGCGCATGGCAAGCAACCCCTGCGCGCCATCGCGCCCCATGCCCGTGAATATCGCGCCGATGGAACGGCTTCCCGCCGTCTCAGCGACCGAACCGAACAGTACATCCACCGAAGGGCAATGCCCTGAAACCGCTTCACCCTCGCGCACATCCGCATAATAGAGCCCGCCTTTACGCACTACCGACAAATGGCTTCCACCGGGTGCAAGATACCCATGTCCCGGTTGCAGGCGTTCGCCATGCTCGGCTTGGGAAACTTGCACGGCGGAAACACTATCCAAACGCTTCGCGAAGGATTCGGTGAAAGCACGGGGCATGTGCTGGGTGATGACGATGGGCGGAAGACCAGCAGGAAGGCGGGTGAATGTCTCACGCAAGGCTTCCACTCCACCCGTCGATGCGCCGAAAGCGATGATATCTACGTGGGAAGCTGCGGGTGGGCGATAATTGAGGGAAATTGGGGCTGCCGTTTGACGCAATTGGTGGCGTTCCACCATACGACTTTGCGCAGCGACGCGAATCTTATGCAGCAGTTCCTCGCGGAAACCGTCCAACCCCGCTCCGGTGAGCGTGGCATTGGGCTTTCCAAGATAATCGAAGGCTCCCGTTTCCAAGGCTTGCAAAGTGGCGGAAGCACCTTGTTGGGTCAGGGTGGACACCATGATGACCGGCATGGGGCGCAGCGTCATGATTTTTTCCAGAAAGGTCAGCCCGTCCATCTTCGGCATTTCGATGTCGAGCGTCAGCACATCGGGGTTGAGCCGTTTGATTTTCTCGCGCGCATCGAAGGGGTCTTCCGCCGTTCCGAGGAACTCCATGTCGTCCGCGCTTTGAATGAACGTGCCGAGGATTTTGCGGATGAGCGCGGAATCATCACAGACCAGCACTTTTATTTTCTTATGCATGATAAAACAGGGCTATGGGCTATCGGTTGGTGAACCACCACTCTAGCACTTTCGTCAGCTCATTGCACCATCTGGTTGCATATATAAGGTTAGCGCACCTTAGCTCTTAAATCGCTCTGGCGAAATAAGGCGCGCCAAGCTTCTGGGCAGGGGCGACGGCTCGCCAGCGATTAGCGAAGCGATGTATTCCGCTGCCAATCCGCAGGAAAGCAACCCGCGCGAGGCATGTGCGATGCTGACATAGGTATCCTCGCCATATTCCCCCACGATGGGCATCCGGTCGCGGGAGACGGAACGCACCCCCACCCAGCCTGTCTGGGCAGGTTCAATGCCCGATGGCGCATCCAGCAGCCAATCCAGCTTACTTAGGTTATCCGCCGCCGCACGCAGCACATCCGGCGGCGAGCCAATGCCATCCCGCTCGAAAGTCGCCCCCAGCCAATAGCCATCGCCCATCGGCGCGACATAGCCGCCATAAGACAACACCGTGCGAAGGCCGGAAAGGGTTTTCGCCTGTGTCACGAAGCTCAGCTGCCCCTGCACGGGATGGATATGTTGCGAAAGGCCAGAAGCCACCGTGCCCCGCCAACCGCCATCGCAAATCACCTTGGTTGCCGCTGGGGCATTATCGAAATTCTCATCCTCCATGCGCAGGGTGATAGCAGGATGGGCAAGCAGCGCGCCCACATATTCCTTCACGTCCACCCAGCCGCCATGGGGGAAGAATACCCCTTCGCGCTGCACAGGCAATCCGATGCGCTCCGCCATCTCTTCCGCTGGCACATGCTGGAACACCTCTGCATGGGGCAACATCCCCGCCATCACCTTGGCGAAATGCCCCGCTTTATCGCTGGGCTTGGGGAAAAGCATCATGCCGCAGGGGTCTTGAGCGATGGTATGATCGGCAGAAAGCGTGTCCAGCAGCTTTCGGCTATGGGAAAAACCCATGTAATAGAAGGTCGTCGCGGGTTGCCAGTTCACCGCCACGCCGGGGTAGAACACCGCGCAAGGATTCGCTGATGTGCCTGCTGC
>VGDC01000138.1 GCA_016869895.1 Alphaproteobacteria bacterium | reverse complement strand
CGCAAACAAAAGCAGATCGAAGTGCTGGATGCCCAGCCTCGCGACCCGAATGAAGGTTTCGTAAAATTGAAAGGCGATGGCCAGTCGTTCTATCATCCCATCCACGAGCAGGATGGCATGCTGCTGATGCACACCAATGAGAATGCACCGCGCGGGAAGGTCATCGCTGTGGGCACGCAGCCGCCCTATGCGGAGCAGGAAATTATCCCCCAGCATCCGACGGATCGTTTCGTGATGCTGCATGTCAGCGGGGATACACACGTCGCCCAGTATAACCACGATGGTGGCACACGCCTTACCGTGCTCGATAAGGATTTCAAGCCGCTGCGCGATTTGCAGATGCCGGAACAGGCCATCGCACCGACACACAGCATCTCCATCAAGGGTGATAAACTCAGCCTGACTGCGACGAGCTTCAAACACGCTTCGGAGGCCATCACCTTCGACCTTTCCAGCGGGAAACAGACCGCAAGCAAGGTGGAATCTTCGCCGTTCGACTTGCCGGATGCGGTGGTGGAAAGGGTCTATGCCACTTCCAAGGACGGTACACGCGTGCCCATGACCATCATCCGCCCGAAGGATGTGGAGATGGATGGCACGGCGGCGGTGCAGCTGAGCGGATATGGCGGGTTCAATACCGTCCTCGGGCCACAGACCAATCCGGATATCAATGATTGGGTCTCGCGCGGCGGCATCTATGTGCAGGCGAATCTGCGCGGTGGTGGCGAATTCGGCAAGGATTGGTACGATCAGGGGCGGCTGCACAACAAACAGAATGTGTTCGACGATTTCGCCGCCTGCGCGGAATTCCTGTCCAAACAAAAATACACCTCGCCGGAGCGTCTCGCCATCGAAGGCACCAGCAACGGCGGGTTGCTGACACTGGCCACCGCCATGCAACGTCCGGAGCTTTTCGGTGCCGTGCTTTCCAATGTGCCCGTGACGGATATGTTGACGGAGCGTTGGCCGGGGGATTATGGCAAAGCACGCGAGCAGCGCGGCGATTTCGAGAATAATATGGCCTATTCCCCGCTTCACACGGTGAAAGAGAAGGTGAAATATCCGCCGATGATGGTGAAGACGGGTAAGCTCGACCCCACCGTCCCTGCGTCCGATACCTATAAATTCGTGGCCACGATGCAGGCCAAATCGCCGGAGACTTTGTGCCTTATGCGCGTCGATAAGGATGTGGCGCATAACGCCACCTCCATCGAGCATACCGCGAAACAGACCGCCGAGCAGCACGCCTTCCTCGAAACCGTGCTGGGGCCTATCGACCAGAAGCAATTCAAAGCTGCGCAAAAGGCGAAGGAAGCCGGAACGCAGAAGGAATCGGCTTTGGTGCCGAAAATCGACCTTCGGGCGCTGGAAGAAGTGAAGAAGATAAGCCAGAAAGTCACCTTGAATAGTGATTTAGTGGCGGCTGCTGCAAGCCACACTTCCTTTGCCGATAAGGTGAAAAACGCCGCTTCTCCAAAGAATGCCGGCAATAGCCGCTAATGATAGGCGCGAAAAAGCCGGCCACTTCATGCGAGGTGGCCGGCTTTTTGTTTTGCGAGACGCTTAGTTCGCAGCGGCGACTTTCAGGTTGTCGCCTTTTCCGGCGGCAGCGTCGAACACTTCCATGCGGTAGCCGATGCCGGGCTCGGTGACGATATAATCGGGGTCGGACGCATCCTTCTCGATCTTCTCGCGCAGCTGGCTGACGTAAACGCGCAGATACTGTGTGTCGTCGCCATGGGCAGGGCCCCAGACATCACGCAGAATCTGTTTGTGCGTCAGCATCTTGCCGCGATGGGTGATGAAGTAGCGCAGCAGTTCATATTCCTTCGGCGTGAAAGCGGATTTTTCGCCGTCGATGAACACTTCGTGGCGCACCAGATCCATACGCAGCTTGCCGTTCACGATTTCCGGCTCGCCCGCTTCCTTGGTCACGGCTTTGCGCAGGTTCGCGTTGATGCGCGCCAGCAGCACGTTCGGGTTGAAGGGCTTGGTGACATAGTCATCCGCGCCGGAGTTCAACGCTTTGGTGACTTCATCGTCTTCCGAACGCACGGAAAGGATGATGATGGGCACCTGCGACCACTCGCGGATGGCGGTGATGACTTCCTGACCGTCGATATCGGGCAGGCCGAGGTCGAGCAGGATGAGTTCCGGCTTCACGCTGGCTGCCAAACGCACGGCTTCCTTGCCGTTGTCGCATTCGACGGTCTTGAATTGTTCGTTGTTCAGCGTGATGCCCAGCAGTTTACGGATCTGCGGTTCGTCATCGACGATCAGAACAGTGTTTTTCTTCTGATTCATTGCTTTAGTCCTTGAATTTCTGGTTGCACAGTATGCCCAGTATGCTGTGGCGCGTGTAAATAAGCCATAAGGCAAAGCATAAAGGAGAAAAAATCTTTTCCTCTTAGGAGTATAACACGGAAATCACATTTGGGCAGAGGATATAAAAAAAGTGGGGTTGCTCCCGCGGAGGAAGCAAACCCCACTTATCCGAGTTCCGGGCGATCCTTTCGGGAGCGTGCGGCGCGTCCCGACGAAAGGGCCTCAATCGATGCAACCAGGAAGAGGGCGTTGCCCGGACCGGAATTCAGTTGCACCTGAGCGAACAGCGGAAGATTAATTCTTCGCTGCGGCTTTCTCGATTTTATCGCCACCGGCTTCGATGTCTTTGCCAGCACCTTCGATGGTGTTGCATGCAGAAACGCCGACCAGTGCGACGAGGGCGATGAGCGTGGTGAAAAGGGTCTTCATAGTCATTCTCCTGATTGCTGATAGGCACGACGCCTATACCCTCACTTTAGGGGCGAGGGGGTAAAGGGTCTGTGGGCAGGAGAAGGATGGGGTATAAAAAACCCGTAAAGGTTATTTCCGGTCTTTCTGAAAGAACGGTTCATCGGTCATGGCGTTGGGTTCCTGACGGATGGTGGAGCAGTCGCTTTTCTCATCCACCGTGCATTCCGGCGGCGCGACGTTGATGGACATGTTCTTCGAGCAGGCCACCAGCAGAAGAGCGGAAAGGGCGATGGCGGAAAGACGGATGAGCATGGCGATACCTGTTCGATGAGAATGAGTTGCCCCCAGCTAACACGATGATGGCTGCTGCGGCAATCCAAAACCTTCCGCGTGGTGCTATTGAAAGCAGAATTGCGTTGATAGTGGCTTTATGGAATCACCTATTCGCCCCCCTCGCGGATTTGTGGAGTGCCTTGCATAATAATGAATTAAGCATCAGGAGTATTTATGCGAGACAACTACGCGACCCGAATCATCCTCATCTGTTCCATACTGGCTTTGACCGTGCTTCTCACCGTCACGGGCATCACAAGCATGGTGGAATTGTGGAGCGATTCTTTGGGCAGTTCCAGCTGGTTGTTCCCCTTCGTATTGACGCCACTGGTCGCGGGTATCTGCGCGGTCGTATGCTACCTGTTCTATGCGGTCATCGCCGAGATGTTCATTCCCCGTCATACGGATAGACACCAGAAGCTGCATTGATTTCTGCTGCCCTGACGTGTATCAGCTAACCCATGCGCTTTATTCTCACCCAGTTACGCCAACGCAAACTCCTCATCGCCGCGCTTGTCGGGTTGATGGTGCTGGTCGTCCTGCCGCTGGTCTTCGGGCAATATCAGGATGCGGTGCTGGCGAATGTCCAAGCGCGCCATGATGCGGCTTTAGCATGGTTCGCGGAGAATCCCATCCTCTCCCGTGTGCTGTATTTCACGCTGTTCGTCACCTTCATCGGGTTCTATTTGCCCGGAGGCATCCTGTTCCTGCTGCTGTCGGGCGCGCTGTTCTCCTTCTGGGAAGGCTTCCTGATGGCGAGCTTCGCGAATCTTGTCGGCGCGGTGGTGGGGATGTTGATTTCCCGCAAGCTGCTGCAAGGGCTGGTGGTGGAGCGTTTTCCGGAGCGCATCGCACAGATAAACGCAGGGCTTGCGGCGCATGGGGTGCTGTATCTGATGCTGCTGCGCATCGCCCCCGTCATTCCGTCCCCCGTGGTGAATCTGGTGATGGGTGTCACCGCCATGCCGCTGTTTACCTATGTCTGGGTGACGCTGGTGGGGCGCATCCCCATGTCGGCATTATACGTGAACTTGGGTGCGCAGCTGGATGAGATAGATTCCCTGTCCGACCTGCTCTCGCTCGAGATTGTGCTGTCCCTCTCGCTCATCGCCGTGCTTATCGCCGGTGGCGCGTATGTGGCTAGGCGGATGCATCCTGCTTCTGACTGACCAGCTTCTGCACCGCTGGATAATCCACTTTCCCCGTGCCCAGCAGCGGCATTTTCTCGATGACCTTCACGGTCTTGGGGATGGAGAGTTCCTGAATGCCGTTCGCGCGGGCATATTCGAGGATAGCAGCGCGTTCCGCCCCTTTCTTCTCGGTGAAGAGCACAAGTTGTTCGCCTTTCTTGTCGTCGGGGATGGCCACGACGGCATGGGGCGTTTCCGGCCACAGCTTAGACAAATAGCTTTCCACCGCCGCCAGCGACACCATCTCCCCGCCGATTTTGGCGAAGCGTTTGGCGCGGCCAAGGATATGCACGAAGCCATCGGAATCGATTTTCACGATGTCGCCCGTGTCATACCATCCATCCGCAGGGGGCTGCAGCTGGCCGGGCTTGTCGGCCAGCAGGTAACCGCGCATGACGTTCGGGCCACGGACGATAAGCTTGCCGCCTTCGTCGATGCCGGGCATCGGCTCTAAGCGGTACTCCATGCCAGGCAGGATGCGCCCCACCGTTCCCGCCTTGTTCTGCATGGGCGTGTTCACGGAGATGACAGGCGCGGTCTCGGTCGCGCCGTAACCTTCCAGAATGCGCACGCCGTATTTCTCGCTATAGACGCGGCGGGTCTCGTCTTTCAGCTTCTCTGCGCCGGAAACCGCCAATCGCACGCGGTAGAAATCGTAAGGATTGGCGAATTTGGCGTAACCCGCAAGGAACGTGTCCGTCCCGAAGAGAATCGTGGCGTTGGTGTCATAGGTCAGCTCCGGCACGATGCGGTAATGCAGCGGCGAGGGGTAGAAGAACACGCGCGCTCCGGCGGTGATGGGCAGTAGCGTCGCGCCCGTCAGCCCGAAGGAGTGGAACAGCGGCATGGCGTTGAACACGATATCCTGCGCGCCGAAGGCGATGCGCGCGGCCACCTGATGGCGGTTGGCCATGAGGTTCGTGTGGGAAAGCACCACGCCCTTGGGCGCGCCCTCCGAACCGGAGGTGAAGAGGATAACGGCGGAATCATCGGGTCTGCCGGGCAGGATATGCTGCCACAGGCAGGACGTGTAGGCCGCGAGCAGGCCATAAATCTTGTCAAATTTGCTCACCGTCGGCGCGATGTCCTCCAGATAATGCAGTTTCGCGCCGGAAAGCTGGATGGCGGGCACCAGTGAATCCAGCTTGCCCGCTTCGATGAATTTGCGCGAGGTGAACACATGCTTCAGCTTCGCCGTGTTGCAGGCGGAGGTGATGTTCGCCGCTCCCGCCGAGAAGTTCAACATGGCAGGCACACGCCCGAAAGCGTGGAGGCCGAGGAAAGCCACCAGCGTGGCATTCGCGCTGGGCAGCAGCAGACCCACAGGGTCGCCATGGCGCGTGTCTTTCCGCAGCTTTTTACCTAAGATGATACTCCGCGCCACGAGCATCCGGAAGGAGAGCGGCGCGCGATTGATGTCCTCACAGGCGATGTGGCTGCCACCGTGGATGTGCATCGCGTCCAGTATGGAGCGGTAGACCGTGCGGCGGTAGGGCGAGGTGGCGAATTGCGTCTCGCTCATCAGGTCGTAAAGCTTCTTTCCCGCTTCCTCGCGGCGTTTGCGGCCTTTCAGTTCCTCGGCCACCTCGAAGGTCTGCGGCGGCAGGATTGTC
>VGDC01000137.1 GCA_016869895.1 Alphaproteobacteria bacterium | reverse complement strand
GGGATATAACGTGCCCTGTCCCAAGAAATCCGCCCCACCCGCGTTCTCGGCCTCTTTCTCGAAGACTTCGATGAAGGTCGAACCGATGATCTTGCGCTTCTGCTCCGGGTCACTCACCCCGTGCAGGCGGTTCAGGAACAGGCGGCTCGCATCGGCGTAGACCAGCGGGATGTTGAACGCGTCGCGGAACATCTTGCGCACCTGCTCGGCCTCTCCCTCCCGCAGCACGCCGTTGTCCACGAAGATGCAGGTCAGCTGTTTGCCGATGGCCTGATGCAGCAGTACCGCGACCACGGTCGAATCCACACCGCCGCTCACACCGCAGATGACGCGCTTATTGCCCACCTGTTCGCGGATTTTGCGGATGGCGGATTCACGGAAGGATTCCATCGTCCACTCGCCTTTGCATCCGGCGATCTTATGGGTGAAGTTGCGGATAAGCTCCGCGCCTTCAGGCGTATGGATGACTTCGGGGTGGAACTGCAAACCATAGAATTTGCGGGTCTCGTCGGCGATGATGGCATAAGGCGTGGAGGGTGTGTCGGCCAACACCTCGAAACCCTTGGGAATCTGCGTGACTTTATCGCCATGGCTCATCCACACTTGCTTCTTGTCGCCGATCTGCCATGCGTCGGAGAACAGCTTGCTTTTCTTGGTCAGGGTGATAAAGGCGCGACCAAACTCGCGGTGGCTCGATGATTCCACCGTGCCGCCCAGCTGCGCGCACATGACCTGCTGACCATAGCAGATGCCCAGCACCGGCACACCGAGCTGGAACACTTTCGGGGTGATGCGCGGCGAGAATGCCTCATGCACCGAAGCAGGCCCACCGGAGATGATGACCGCCTTCGGCTTCAACGCTTCAAGGTCTTGTGATGAGATGGAGAAGGGGTGGATTTCCGAATAGACCCCACTTTCACGAACGCGCCGCGCGATGAGCTGGGTCAGTTGCGAGCCACAATCCAGAATGACGATACGTTCCATGGGATGCCTTATATAAACGGTGTGCGCGAGGCCTGTGGACAGCTTGAAGTAAAATAAGGGAAAGCTGTGATATTTTATCCACAGTACGCTTTCCTGTTTAGAGCAATTTTCATCGGAAGCAACCAAAAACTCGCATGATTACTCATCTTCTTCCCTGTTGCAGCGCACAGAAAATTTCCCGCCATAAAGACTTTATTAAACATTCCCCGCTACAACTAAACACCTGCCAAGGCACTTCGCCCCTGATACATCTCATTTTTTTATGGATTGTAAAAAATAGAGTTGATATTTAGGGTGTATTGCGGTGAATTAGGCAGCCTGTTTATGGCGCGGTTCGCCGTCCGTTATAGATTCTTAATGTGACACCTGCACAGAAAGTCTGCATATGCGTTTGTTCATGATATTCATTGCGCTGGTACTGGCAGTCGCTGCCGGCTTCGGCTTCTGGTATGCCAGCAGCGGGGATTCCTCCGTCGTCCAGAACGCACCCGGCGCACCGGAAGTTGCCGTTCAGGAGGTTTCCGTCCTCGTCGCCCGCCGCGACATCCCCATCGGCCACAAAATCACCGCAGACGATCTGGATCGCCAGAGCTGGCCTTCCACCCTCGTCCTTCAGGACTTCGTGCAGGAAGGCAATGAAGCGCAACTGATCGACCGCGTTGCGCGCAGCTCCTTCAAAGAGCGTCAGCCCATCATGCTCAGCCTGCTCGCCAACCCGAACGACCCCGGCTTCCTCGCCGCACAGCTCGGTGAAGGCAAGCGCGCCGTCACCATCGCCATCGACGACGTCAGCGGCATCAGCGGCTTCATCTTCCCCGGCGACCATGTGGACGTCATCACCAAGCATCGCGTCGGCCTCAATCAGGACTACGACGATGGCACCGAGCGCGCCACCGCACCTGACGCGAACGGCAAACTGAATCCGAAACCCGCCGTCTCCGCGCAGCCCCTTCCTCTCGCGCGCACCTACAGCGTGCCGACTCTTCTCAAGCCAAGCAAGCTGAGCAACCAGCCCGTGCTGAATGTGACGGAAGTGCTTATTGCCAACGCGCGCGTTCTCGCAGTAGGCACCATCAGCGCACAGTATGTGCAGGATAAAGCCGCTCCTCGCACCATTACCCTTGAGGTGGATGAACTGCAGGCGCAGAAGCTGCGTCACGCGAATCGTGACAGCCTGACCCTGGCTCTGCGTTCGCTGAAGGATTCGGAAGACAAGACGATCCCCCGCCCTGTCGGCGATTCGGACATGTCCCGCATCATTCCTCCTGCTTATTTCCCCCATCTGTATGATGGCGGCGATTACAAGTCCGAGGTTGTGACCCCAGAAGTTATAGATTATGAAGCGCCGCAGGCCGAGGAAGAAGATGAAGGCACCACCGTGACCATCATCCGCGGCGTCAAAAAAGAAATTGTAGGAGTTAACCGTCCATGACACTTCGTGCCCACTCTCGCCTTTTCCGGGTGATCGCCAGCGCATTGCTTATCGCCGGCCTCGGCCTTCAGGGCGTCGCAAACGCCGCCAACAGCGATTCTGAACTGCTGGTTCCCATCAACCGTTCCGAGTTGATCACTCTGCCGAGCGCCCTTTCCGAGGTCATCGTGGCCAATCCGGATGTGGCCGATGTCTATGTGCATGGTGATTCGAAGGTCTCCATCGTCGGTAAGGCGATCGGTGTCACCAGCCTGCGCGTGCTTAATAAAGAAAGCGAAGTGCTCCGCACCCTCAACGTGCGCGTCACCTATGACTTGCCCGCCATCCGCCAGACACTCTTCCAGCTGTTCCCATATGAAGACATCTCCGTCCAGTCCGTGAACAACAACCTTGCCCTGACCGGTATCGTCAGCAGCAACGGTGTTGCAGCGAAAGCGGTGCAGATCGTTAATGAATTCCTGCTCCCAATCGACACCAAGCGTCCTCGCGGCGAAGGTTTCACCACCGCTAACGAAATCTCCGGCGGCGGCGACACGGGCGTCATCAATATGCTGAAGGTCACTTCCGGCCAGCAGGTCATGCTGCGTGTCCGCGTCGGTGAAATGCAGCGTACTGCCCTCAAGCAGCTCGGTGTCAACTGGAACGCTACCAACACGGGTGATTTCGCCTTCGCTACTGGCAGCCTGCTCGGCGCAGCGGCGGGCACCTTGCCCGTCCGTCCTGACACCTATGGCGCGATCGCCGGAACCGTCACTTCTGGTGCGACCAGCGTGACCTCCATGATCGATGCTTTGGAGCGTAACAACCTGTTCAAACTGCTCGCCGAGCCGAACCTCGTCGCCATGTCCGGCGAAGAGGCGGAATTCCTCGCGGGTGGTGAGTTCCCCATCCCCATCAGCGCGCAGGATGACCAGATCACCATCGAATTCAAGGAATTCGGTGTATCCGTTCGCTTCCTGCCGCAGGTCATCAACGAGAACCGCATCCGCGTCTCCGTCAGCCCAGAAATCTCTGAGCTCACCGACATCGGTGCGGTCACCATCGATGGCATCACCATCCCCGCGCTCAGCACCCGTCGCGCCAAGACCACCGTGGAACTGGCACCCGGCGAGAGCTTCATGATCGCAGGCCTGCTTCGCGACCAGAGCGACACCACCATCGACCAGATTCCTGGCCTCGGCGAGATTCCGGTTCTTGGCGCGCTCTTCCGCAGCACCGCCTTCCAGCGTAACGAGACCGAGCTGGTCATCGCGGTCACTCCTTACCTCGTCGATCCCGTCACCGGTGACGAAGTGCGCCTGCCTACGGATGGCTTCCGCCAGCCGAGCATGATGGAGCAGTTCTTCTATGGTGCGATCAGCTCCCTTTCCAGCGATGCGCGCCGCGTCTCGCAAACGCCGTCTCTTGAAGGCCCAATCGGTTTCATGGTGGATTAAACAATGAAAAAACTGTCTTACATTGCCCTTTCGGCTCTGCTCCTTTCCGCTTGCAGCCAGGTTCCTGCCTCGGAATACTATAACCGCGGCACGCCCTATTCCCTGCTCGACTCCTCTTCCGAGGTCGTGAACGTCGCTTTGGTCTCCGAAGATTCGGTGACTGAAGTTGTCCAATGGATCGATCAGGATCAGCCCACGCAGGCGGAACTGCACTGCCTCGAAGGTGATCCGGTCTGCACCCGCACGCTGGAAACGCTGGAATCCTACCGCGTTCCCGTGACCTTCGTATCCGCCGCAGATAACAACCTGACCCTTATCTACGACCGCGTCGTCGCCCGTGATTGCGACAACCGCTTCGTCGATAACTCCATCAACCCCTATAACCTGAACCACCGCACCTTCGGTTGCAGCATCGCGGTGAACATGGTTCAGGCGGTCGGCAACAAGAGCCAGTTCACCAACCCGGCTCTGCTTGATTTCCGTGATGGTGACAAAGCGGCGCAGGACTACAACTCCTACCTCCGTCCTTATGACTTGTCCCAGCAGGGCGGTCAGGTCTCCGACCAGAGCCTGATCCAGTCTCAGGGCAACTAAGGGGCCGGATAAGCTAGACGTATAACTTGAATGGAATAAAAGGCCGAAGTAATGGATCAACCAAGCCCATTAATGGTTGTTTTGCAGGATGCAAGCGAGCATGAATTCGCAAACCAGCTTGCCACCGCCATGGGATATGGATATGCGGATGTGATCATCGGTCAGCCGATTGATGCCGCACATGCGATTCAGGCCCGCGCCTCTTCTCCGACCTACATCCTGCTCGACATCGACGCGATGCAGCCTGCCGAGGTCCTGCATCAGCTTGATGCGGTCGCGCAGCATTGCGATGCGGGCACCCGCGTCGTCGTCATCGGCGCGGTGAACGATATCGGTCTGTATCGCGACATGAAAGCGCGCGGTGTCATCGAGTATTTCACCCGTCCGGTCGAAATCCCCAGCCTGCGCTCCGCTTTGATGACCCAGAACCCCGATGCCGTCAGCTCGCTGGCGCGTCCGGTCGTCCGTCGCGACGAATGCTCGGTCATCACTTTCATGAGTGCCGCGTCCGGCGACGGTTCCAGCACCGTGGCGCTGAACACCGCCTATGCCCTCGCCCATGAGTTCGGCCAGCGCACGGTCGTCATCGACATGGACTACCAGTTCGGCATGATCGCCCGCAACCTCGACCAGAGCAGCCAGTTCGGCATCAAGGACATCTTCGAATACCCTGACCGCGTGGTCGATTCCGCCCTTATCGAGAAGATGCTCGTCACCCATCAGCAAGAGCCGAACCTGCGCATCATCTCGGCGCCCATCGAGCTGCGCGTGCTGCCGAACATCAAGCCGGAGACCATCCGCAACTTGATTTCCACGCTGAAATCCCAGTTCAAATTCATCATCATCGACCTGCCGCACATCTGGTCGCCATGGGTGGCTGCCGCGCTCGGCGAATCCAGCCATTCCATCATGGTGGCGCAGCTTTGGCTACGCTCGGTGACGCACTCCTCCCGCCTGCTGAAATCCTGGCGCGAAATCGGCCTCGACACGAATAAAAGCGTTTCCGTGGTCATCAACCGCAGCGGTGCGAAATTCAAGGAAGCCATCACCGAGAAGGACTATGAGCGCGTCTGCGGGGTGGAAATCAAGTTCGCCCTCGCCAATGACACGAAAGCCATCGTGACGGCTGAGAATCAAGGCAAGACCGTGACCGAAATCGGCAACTCCCCGCTCGCCAGCGAGTTCCATGAACTGGCGCGCTACCTCATCTGCCTGCGCGACGGCACGCCTTACACCCCCGCCGCACCATCCGCGAAGCCGGGCCTAAGCTCCATCTTCCAGAGAAAAGGGTGAATCGATGTTCGGCAAGAAACCCAATTCCCCTGAGCAGAACGGCCCCGTCCCCACGACGACCACGCCGCTGACTTCCGGTGTCACCCCTCCAGCCGCTCCTCAGGATAGCGCACCCAGCACTGCCGCACCGACCCCGCATCTTCCGGCGACCAT
>VGDC01000136.1 GCA_016869895.1 Alphaproteobacteria bacterium | reverse complement strand
CCCAGAGCAGGAAAAACTGCCGGAAGGCCTTGAAGAAGTACATGCCATGCTGGCAGAGCACGTCCGCAAGAACTTCAAATCGGCGGATGGTCTGCAGCTCTCTTCGGATGATACGGATGTCATCAGCCCCGTCGCGCTGGCTTCGGTTCTCACCGACATCGAGAACAAATCCGAAATCGACCGTCCGACCCTGCGTTCGAGCATGATCTATCTGCCCAACAGCAGCGACGAGAAGGCCTATGACGAGCCTGTCACCCCTGTGGTCGGCAAAGCGCCTTCGCTGACGGTCACGGAAGACTTCCTGACCGATCCCGAACTGTCGCCGGAATCCGTGCAGCTGCGTCAGCGTCTGAAGAAAGAAGAGGAAGGCCTGAACACCGACCCGCTTCCCATCTCGGATATGGCTGATTCGGAACGCTTCCTCATCTCCCTTGCGGTGCCCACCCTGAAGGATAAGAACCTTGAGGCGCTGTGGAACAAGCACAGCCGCAGCGATGAAATGCCGTTCTCCTTCGAACCGCCTGCGGATCAGATCATCGAGAACCGCCACAGCAGCGGCGTGGCCACCCAGCTCGTGCTCACCAAATCCTCCGATGGTCAGGGCGGCGAGAAAGCCGAATACCTGATGGTCGTACACGACAGCAAAGGCAACGATGGCAAGGGTCTCACCCTCGTCACCGGTACCACCGAGGTCAGCGAGAAGCTGCAGGCCGCGCTGGAATCGCAGGGCGTGGTCTATGTGAACCGTGATTCGGCGGATGCAGAATCCAAAATCGCTGCCGTGGTGGACAAAATCGCAGCGGGCAAGGATGCCATCGACAAGGACAACCCGAACCCCTTCGTCCACACCTTGCTGGAATCCATCGTGTATAACTTCATGAACCCCAGCAAGTCCAAGAACGTGGTCTCGCCGGATGGCAACAATGAAGCGATCGGCGATGGTCTCAGCTATGACCTGCCCAACAACGAGTTGCTGTTCAGCAAGAATGTCATCGACAACAATGAGCGCGCCACTCCCGAATGGCGTCAGAAGTCGAAGACGAACCTTGTCGCCGTGCTCGCTGACCGTGATGACTATATTGCCAAGAATACCGGCAACAACCTGCCCTTCGTCGTCACCGACAGCAAGGACATCGAGCAGCTCAAGCACACGCTGAAAGCCTTGTCGAATGAAGGCAAACAACAGTCCAGCGGCCAGTCCGTCGGCTGAAGGAAAGGAATCGTGCCATGAATAGTGCGAAAAAGACCACCCTTGATGCCGCCCAGCTCGACGAGCTGGCAGCCAAGGTCGCCCGCAAGCAGACCATCGACAAAGGCGCAGTCGCCGAAGTCGGCGGCAGCTTCATCTATCCCGTGGGTGAAGGTTGGGAAGCCAGCCAGATCAAGCAGGATGCGGCCGTTTTGCAGGTCAATTCTCTCTCCGAGCTGGACGAAGCATTGGAGAACACTTCGGCCGATACGCTGCTGGTGCTCGCCAGCTCGGGCGTATCACTGGATTTGGTGAAAGCGGCACTGGGTCGCCATAGCCAGCAGAAGACGGTCTTCATCGAGCATCGCCGCCCTGCGCCGGTCGAGTAAGATACGCATACATCCCAAAGAAAAACCCCGCCTAATCGGCGGGGTTTTTTATTGCCGGACGGATGGGCGGGTCAGATGTCTCTGCCGCCACCAGTGCCTTTGCCTTGCATGATACCGCCGTTCGGGCGGTTGCGACGGCTCAGACGCGCAGCCAATGCCTCATGGGCTTGTTTGAACAGCGCATCTTCCATCGGCTTCACGACATCATTCTGCCAAGATTCCAGCGTTCCCACTTTCTCCACGTCCTGTGCGAACGCCACCACGCCTTTGTCATCGACGATGGTCAGTTTATCGATACCGCCACCGATCAACTGGTCTTGCAGCGTGATGCTGCCGATTTCGCGACCGGAGGGTGCGGTGAAATGCAGGATGATATCGTTCTCTTGCTGCGTTACCTGCACATGACCGCTATGGATGAGGTCGTCATGGAGTATCAGATTATTGTTCCCCTCCCCCGCCAGAATGGTTTTATCGCCGATTTCTGGCTGGAAGAACACGATGCGGTTATCGCCCTTTCCGCCGTCAATCTGCTGCTTGCCGGCGCGGGAGGTGATGATGAGGTCATCGCCATCACCGGCCTTCACCACGGCGATTTCACCCTCGGCGACACAGTAAGACTTACCATTTCCGAAGACATTCGAGAGTTTATTCTTGGGGGTGTCGGTCGCCCCGCAATAGCCCGCTTCGGCAATGAGCGTGTCGTTATTCTCGGTGCCGAGCAGCGTGTTCTGCCCGCCGTTATCGACGATGACGCGCTCCGGCAAGAAGGGTGCGGCCTGCGCATTACCGTTCAGGTCTATGAGAGAATCGCCCGGATGCAATTCCGGCACGCTCAATCCTTCACGGGTGAGCTGCTCGCGCAGTGCAAGCCAATTCGGTTTACCGCTTTCAAAACCGATGGTCTTGGCGATGTCATCTTCGATGCCGTTCGCCGCGCCGCTGTTGCGGTCGTTCATGATGAGGAAGCCGTGTTTGAAGGCTGGATTCCGTGACCCCAGAGAACCGGGAGGCGCAGAGACGATTTCGCCGGGCTCCACATAATTCAGCGAGCCACGATAATGGTCGGGTTCGTTGCGGTAATTCGCCACGGTGATATGCGCATCAGGATTATCATGGCTGATTTCAACGGCGATGCCCGTGGCAGCGGTGAAATCCTTGAAGAAACTACGGACTCTATTTTCCTGCTCCTGATTCACGGGAACAAAGTCCTTTTCGACTTCAAGGGGATAATTGTAGTGATGATAATCGGTGTAATACTGCGCCTGAATGGTCGTTGTGCAGCTCTGGTTGCCATTCGCATCGGAAGAACAGCTCGTTACCGGCACATACATGACCTCGGTGGTGCTGCTGCGCGCCTCGTTCTGGATATTATCGAGGTAATCCGCCGCAGCACCTTCGCGGAAACCCTCCGGTACGCGCGTGGCAAGGCTGACTTTAAGCACTTTCTCTTCGCCGGGCGTGAAATAATTCAGCAAAGACGGGCGACCCGCGCCATCGGTGAGCGCTTGTTCGCCTTTGTCATAGGCCAGTTGGCCGGACTGGAACTGTTCCGGTGAAAGCTCTTCCTCATGGGGCGTATTGACCAGACCGACCCCCGTGATGGCCACCGCCGCCGCTGTGCCGCCCGCAGGAATGCCGATTTTCGCGGCCTTGGGGAGATTCTTCCATTTCTCGGCGATCCCGCCGCCCATGCCCTTCAGCTTGTCGCGGAATCCACCGCCATTGCCGTCCTGAATAGCTACGCCATCCTGAATCTTGGAGCGTTTGGTCGGGTCGTAGCTTCCGTATGCGTTATCGGGCATTTTTCTTCACCTGTGTTGCGGTTTCTAAACGGCGGCGGCGCAGTATCGCCTGAAAATCGCCTTGTTGGTCTCCACCGACCTTGCCATGCAAAGGATTATCGGGGTTCTCTGGGCGGATGGGGCTTTCGCCATGGCTATGCTCTTCTTCCGTCTGGGTGGCGAAGCGCGTGCCCGCAGTCCACTCTCCCGCGCTACCCGCAAGCCCTTGACGCGCACGGGCGATATCGGCGCGCAGTTCAGCGAGGCCTTTTTCGTCCACCATCTGTGTGACGGGCGCGACAACCTGTTGCTGCCATTGCTCCGCCGTGGTCAGGCTGCGCACATCGAATTCCGCGAATGTCTCGCCTTCATTGCCGATGATGCGGAAATTATCGATGCCGCTTTCCCGCGCTTGATCTTTCAGCGTGATTTTGCCGACTTCACGACCGGACATGGCGTTGAAGGTCAGCACAACATCATCGCCGGACACGCTCGCATGGGCATCCATCGCGTTGAACAGGGAATAATGCAGGGTCAGCGTCGTGCCATCGGCCTGTCCGATAAGCTCTTTCGCTGCTTCGACGATGCCGCCCTCCTGCCGCTCGGCGGTGGTGTGGATGGTCTGGTCGCCGAGGTTCGCATCCAGAATAGCCACTTCCTGCCTGCCGCTGGCGAGGTACACCGCCTGCTCCGTTCCCGCCGCCGTCAGCACGAGGTCTTTTCCGCCGCCGGTCTTCACCACGGAAAATTCGCCTTCCACGAGGCAATAGGGCTGGCCGTCGCGCAGCAGGGCGATTTGCTGTTCCTGACGGTTGATAAGACCGCAGAATCCTGCTTCCGTCACCAGCAGGTCATCACCGCCCGTGCCGAGCAGCGTGTTCCGCCCACCCGTATCGAGCAGCGACAGCGCTGGCACTTGATAGAGTCTGCCCGCTTTGGAACGCGCGCCTTCCAGCGTTTCGCGCGCCGCTTCCGTCAGGTTCCATGTGGTGTCACCCTGATGCACGGGCGGCACGTCATATCCAGAATCTTTCAATGCTTCACGGATGTGGAAAATATCCAGCGGGCCAAAGCCGCTGTCGATGCTCGTGCCCGTCACCGCTGGGAAGGTATGGTTGTTATAGGCCATGCGTGAGATGCCGTTCTGCTGCTTCTCGCTGTAGCCCGTATCCACCAGCCCGTCGAACGGGTGCAGCAAACCGAGGTTATGGCCGAATTCATGGGAGACCAGTGCCAGCACCGCTTCGGGCTTGCCCTCCTCCAGCTTCTGCTTCATGTAATTCACATCCAGCATCATGAAGCCTTGGTTCTGCGGCAAGAGCGACACGATAGGCACTTCCTGCGGGAAGCTGGCGAAACCGATGTAATTATCGTGGCTGATATACCCACCGATGGCGATGTCGGCTTTCGGGTCATTCTCGCGCACATTCACTTTGATGCCCGTCAATTCCTCGAACTCGCGGAAGAAATCGCGGATGACCTGCGCGCTCTCCGGTGTGATGGCGCGGAAATCCTCTGGGGTCACTTCGGAAGACACGTGGGATTGGCGATATTTCGTCAACTGCCCCATGCTGTCCTGCATCTTGTCGGGCATGACGTCGGTGGTGGTGATGCTGATGTCGAGGGTGAGCGGCGCGTTGCGGTTCAGACCGAAATAATTGAGGAACGCGGGGCGATCGTAGATGTCATGCAACATCATCGCGTTGTCTTCCTGCATATTGACGACCGCGCCTTCTTCATCCGGCGTGCCGCCGTAGAATGCGAAATGCCCGCCGATAGCGCTCGCTGCACTGACCCCTGCGAGAGTTGTGCCCGCAACTACGCGTTTTCCCCATTTTTTCAATTCAGACATTTTCCCTGCCTTTTCCCTTTAGGAAAAAGAACATAGCAGGATTGTGTGACAGTATGATGAAGCTTCGGGATTAAGCTGCGACCGCAAGGCGTTCCAAATCCAGCTCGGCGAAGATATCGACCAGTGCCGTCACCAGCGTGTCGATATGCGCGTCCGTATGCAATGGGCCGGGGGTGATACGCAGGCGTTCCGTTCCGCGCGGCACGGTCGGGAAATTGATGGGCTGCACATAGATGCCGTAATCATCGCGGAGCATATCCGACGCGCGTTTGCAGCGCACGGGGTCGCCGATCATCACGGGCACGATATGCGTTTCCGTCTCCAGCATCGGAATGCCCATCTGGCGCAGGCGGTTCTTCACTTTTTCCACATTATCGCGCTGTCCTTGACGCTCCACACCGCTTTCCATCAGATGGGCGATGCTGGCGCGCGCACCAGCGGCGACTGCGGGCGGCATGGTGGAGGTGAAGATGAAGCCTGGCGCATAAGAGCGCAGCATGTCAATCATGGCGCGCGAACCGGTCACATATCCGCCGATCATCCCGAACGCCTTGGCGAGCGTGCCCTGAATCAGCGTCACGCGGTCCATCAATCCTTCGCGCTCGGCGACACCTGCACCGTGTTCGCCGTACATGCCCACTGCGTGGACTTCATCAAGATAGGTCATCGCGCCGTATTTATCCGCAAGATCGCAGATGGCTTTGATGTGGC
>VGDC01000135.1 GCA_016869895.1 Alphaproteobacteria bacterium | reverse complement strand
CTGGAGGCCAAGACCGTGCGCTGCCTGCGTGGCCGTGTGTGGGATGTGGCGGTGGATTTGCGCAATGGCTCACCCACTTTCCTGCAGCACCACGCGGTGGAGCTTTCGCCCGAATCCGGCCTCGCCCTCGTCATTCCCGAAGGCTTCGCCCACGGTTTCCAGACCCTCACCGACGATTGCGAACTGCTTTACCTCCACAGCACAGCTTATGCCAAAGAGCATGAAGGCGGCCTTCGCCACGATGATCCGGCATTGGCGATTGACTGGCCGCTGCCTGTCAGCGTATTGTCGGAACGGGATAAATCCTTCTCATTATTAGACGCCAATTTCCACGGAATCACCCATGCATTGTAGGTTCTGCGACACGCAGCTTTCCCATGTCTTCGCTGACCTCGACCTCGCGCCGCCGTCGAACTCCTACCTGCGACCGACGGATCTGAACGCGCCGGAAGTCTTTTACCCGCTCAAAATCTGGACATGCGAATCCTGTTTCCTCACGCAGATCGACGAATTCAAAAGCCATGACGAGATTTTCTCGGAGGATTACGCCTATTTCTCCTCCTTCTCCTCCAGCTGGGTGGCGCATGCCAAACGCTTCGTGGGGGATATGGCTGCGGAATTTGGCTTAAACGAAGATTCCCGCATCGTGGAGGTTGCCTCGAACGATGGCTATCTGCTGCAACACGCGAAAGCCATGGGCATCCCCTGCCTCGGTGTTGAGCCGACCGCCAGCACCGCCAAAGCCGCACGCGAAAAAGGCATCGAGACCTGCGAGCTGTTCTTCGGCAAAGCCACCGCCAAACAACTGGCCGATGAAGGCTGGCACGCCGACCTCACCGCCGCCAATAACGTCTTGGCGCATGTGCCCGATATCAATGATTTCCTCGGCGGATTCAAGATTCTGCTGAAGGAAAAGGGCGTCGCGTCCTTCGAGTTCCCCCACTTGCTGCAACTGGTGCAGAACAACCAGTTCGACACGATTTATCACGAGCATTTCTCCTATCTTTCGCTGCTGACGGTGCAGAAAATCGCCGAAGCGCAAGGGCTGGAAGTGTTCCATGTGCAGGAAATCCCCACCCATGGCGGCTCGCTACGGGTGCTGATGTCGCACAAAGGCGCGCATGCGGTGCGCAGTTCTGTGGCCGAAGTGCTCGGCAAGGAACGTGCGGCGGGTATGGATAGCCTCGCCTTCTATGATGGATTCCAGAAGGCGGTGGACAAGGTGCGCCTCGAATTCCTTGAATTCCTGATTTCCGCAAAGAAAGCGGGCAAGACCATCGCCGGATACGGCGCAGCCGCTAAGGGCAACACCTTGCTCAACTACAGCGGCGTGAAGACGGGTTTCGTGGATTACGTCTGCGATCTTTCGCCGCACAAGCAAGGCCTGCTGCTGCCCGGCAGCCACATCCCCGTGGTTTCGCCCGATAAACTGGCGGAGACGAAGCCGGATTACATCGTCATCTTTCCATGGAATCTCCGCGAAGAAGTGACCAAACAGCTGGCTTACGCGCGCGAATGGGGCGCGAAGTTCGTGGTGGCGATTCCGAAGCTTGAGGTGTTCTGATGACCGCTTCCGCCCTCTCCCGCATCCATTACGCCAAACCTTCCATCACGGAGCGCGAGGTTTCCTACGCCACCGATGCCGCCGCGAATGGCTGGGGCGAGAAATGCTATGATTACATCTACCGCTTCCGCGACCTGCTGAAAGCCTATCTGGATGTGCCCTATGTGATTCCCACCTCCAGCTGCACAGGCGCGCTGCACCTTGCCCTCGCCGCGCTGGACATCGGCGCGGGCGATGAGGTCATCGTGCCGGACATCACCTGGATCGCCTCCGTCTCCCCCATCACCTACCTCGGCGCGACGCCGGTGTTCGTGGATGTGCTGGAAGACAGCTGGTGCATCGACCCCAAGGCCATCGAAGCGGCCATCACTTCGAAGACCAAAGCCATCATCCCTGTGCATCTCTATGGCAATCTTTGCGATATGGACGCCATCATGGCTATCGCTAAACGCCACGGCATCGCCGTCATCGAAGATGCCGCAGAAGCTTTGGGTTCCGTCTATAAAGGCCGCAAAGCCGCATCCATCGGCGACATGGCGACTTTCTCTTTCCACGGCACGAAGACCGTCACCACCGGAGAAGGCGGCGCGCTGGTCGTCCAATCGCCGGAGCTTTACGAAAAGCTGTTGATCCTCGAGGGGCATGGCCGCGACCCGAAAATCTCCAAGCAATTCTGGTGCGAGAAAATCGGCTATAAATACAAGATGTCCAATATGGAGGCCGCAGTCGGCACGGCGCAAATGGAGCGCATCGACGAGCTCGTCGCCCGCAAGCGGGAAATCTTCGCCCAATATCAGGCGCGTTTGGGCAAGGTGGCAGGATTGCACCTCAACCCCGAACCGGAAGGTTGCATCAATTCCTATTGGATGAGCACGGTGGTGTTCGATAAATCCATTTCCTTCCACCGTGAAGAACTGCTTGCCGATATGGCCGCTGCGAACATCGACGCACGCGTGTTCTTCTATCCCGTCAGCCAGTTCCCCTCCTTCGCTTCCAAGCCGGAGAACGTGGTGAGCTATGGGCTTTACGACCGCGCCATCAATCTGCCGTCCTACCACGACATCCGCGATGACGAAATCGCGCGGGTCTGCGAGGTGATTCTGGCCTATCTGGGAAAAGTCTCCCATGCCTAAGTCTATCGTCATTTTGCAGCCCCAATATTTCCCTTGGGTAGGTGTATTTGAGCAAATTCGCCTAGCGGATATATACGTACATTACGATGATGTGCAGTATAGCCGCAGCGGCTATATGAACCGAGTGCAAGTGAAGACTCCGCAAGGTGTCGAATGGATGTCTGTGCCTGTTCTACACTCTGGATTTCCGCTGATAAAGAATACCCCCATAAAATACGATGCACCTTGGGTGCATAAGCATCTTGAACAATTACGCCATCATTACTTTAAAGCTCCCTACTACAATGAAATGATGGATTTGGTTCGCCCGATTCTTGAGAAGCAGTGGGATTCAATCTGTGAATTGAATATGGCGGCCTTGGAATCCATCTCGGGATATTTCGGTTTCAAAACACGTTTCGAACGGTCTTCGACGCTAGGAATCGCTTCTTCATCCACACAGCGTGTAGTCGCCATCTGCCGACATTATGATGCAACACATTACATCACAGGCCATGGCGCTAAGAATTACATCGATTATGACCAGTTCGAGAACGCGGGTATATCGCTGGAATATATGGAATATCAGAAACGCCCCTATCCCCAGTTCCATGGCGACTTCACACCTTACGTGAGTATCTTGGATTTGATAGCGCATTGCGGCAAAGATGGCGCTGAATATATCGTATCCTCATCACGTTATTGGCGTGACGTGCTTGCAGAAACGCCAGGAAAATCATAACAATGCAGCGCCCACTCCACATCGGAATCATAGCATCCAGTGGTGGAGCAGCTCCCATCACGGCTTACGAGATATTCAATGCGGTTTATCCTGACCAACTCCGTTATACCGTCGTCACAGACCGCCACTGTGGAATCGAAAGCTACTGCGAAACACATAATATCCCGCATCGGCGCATCGAAAACGCCTCTCGCGAAGGATTGAGTCTTGCGATTGCTCAATTCTACTCATCCTTGGATGTCGATTGCCTATTAATGTTCTTCCTTCGTATCATCACAGAAAGTCTATTCACGCATTTGCCAACTCTCAACATTCACCCTGCAAAACTACCCGATTTCAAAGGCATGCATGCAGTGCAGCAAGCAATTAACAGCAAAGCGGACGTTTTGGGTGCAACCCTTCACTGTGTGGACGCACAAATGGACGGAGGTCCAATAGTTGCCCAGACATGGCAAGCCATGCCCTTGGAAAATGACGCGGAAAGCCTGTCTTTCTGCCAGAAAGTGTATTTAACACTCGCTTTGTATTCTTCATTGCAAAGGGGCGCTGTTATATTCAACCCAACGCCGACTGGCTACGATTGGGAGGGGTGCTGCAGTCTTGAAGATTCTGAATTAGAAGCCGCTTTTAAAGAAAAGCTGACCTCACTCGGTTACAGTGGCTGGTTCCAAAATGATGCTCCACAACTTTCAAAATAACTGAGCCAACATGAACGCTTACGCTTCCGACGATATTCAGATGAGCAATATATGGCGCTGGCTCTCAAGGCGTAAAAGCCGCCTCCTTTTCCGCCTGTTCCGGAAACTCGCCAAGAAGCGTTTCGGCGCACGGCAGGACTTTCTCCGCGCCGCTCTACTGAACCAATACGGCATCCACGTCGGCAAATATACCTACGGCTATGAGAAATTGTTCGAAAAAGGCACGAAACTAGGCGGCATCGGCGCATTCACCTCGATTGCCAAGGATGTGAACATTTCGCTCGGCAACCACACCATCGACACGGTCACCACCCACCCCTTCATTCATCACAAAAGCTTCGGCCTTGCAGATAAGGATAGCGGCGTCACGCCTCCCAACAACGGTCCGGTCATCATCGGTCATGATGTATGGATAGGGCGGGACGTGACCCTTCTCACGGGCGTCACCATCGGCCATGGAGCTGTCGTTGCGGCTGGTGCGGTCGTCACCAAGGATGTGCCGCCCTATGCCATCGTCGGCGGTGTTCCTGCGAAAGTGCTGCGCTACCGTTTCGATGAACCCACCATCTCCGGCTTGCTCGCCCGTGAATGGTGGCTGTGGAGCGATGCGAAAATCCGTGAGAACCTCGCTTCCTTCTCCCATCCCGCTGCTTTCTTTGCAGATGGAGGCGATGCATGACCGACGCCGCATTGCTAGATAAGCTCACGCTTGCCATCCCTTTGTATAATGACGCCCGCCACCTGCGCGCCACCCTCGAATCCGTCGTCGGCCAAGCGGGACGCATCTGGATTTACGACAACTGCTCGACCGATGGCAGCAGCGACATCGCGGCAGAATTCGCCGCCAAATATTCTTCGATCACACATGTCCTCCACCCAGAGAATCTGGGGGCTTTCGAGAATTTCCGCCTGCCCCTTTTCGCCTGCGAGACCGAATATTTCATGTTCCTCGGCGCGCATGATCTCATCAGCGAAGAATACACCCTGCCGCTTCTGAAAGCCGTGGATGCCGATCCTGACGTGGCCTTCGCAATAAGCGACGTCCACCACATCGACGAGAACGGCGGCATGATGAAGAAATTCACGCGCCTCAGCGACTGGCACGGCGACCTCCACTCAGACGATGCCTATAAACGCTTGAACGCCTTCATCCGCGAACATTTCGGCCCCCGCCACGACAGCCTCATCTACCATGGCGTCCATCGCACTTCGATTCTTCAGAAGGCATGGGTGCATAAAGCCTTCATTGCGGGGGACGATGCGGTGATGACCCGCGAGGCCGCCTTGGGCAAAATCGTTTATGCACCGGGGGCTGCCCTCTATGCCCGCCGTTTCACGGAAACGCGCAAAAAAGGCAAGAAAGAAGCGGAACGTTCCGCCAGTACCCTCGCCAAGACGGGCGACGGCGTAGAGCGCTCCCGCCGCGAAGCGGTTCTCTCAATCATCGACATGGTGCTGCACATCACCCAGCGGATGGAGGATTTGCCCGCCGCCTTCCGCACCATCCGCCTCGTGGAGCGATACGTTGTGAAGCCCAGCAGGGCAAGGCGCAGAAGACGCATCCGGCAAGCCATCACGGGCATCGCAGTCGCAGCATTGGCGGGATTTGCTGCTTATAGCCTAACCATTTGGTAAAGATTGGTTTCGCATAAAAAACCCGTAAGGGGTTGAGCCGTGCATCCAATTATGGTACGATGCCTACAATATCGAGCATATACGCTTCGCTAAGCACCTGAACATTCTCAGGTTTCTACACACTGGCGTTTCACTGCGCCCGGCCGAAAGGTGACGTTTTGCAAAAATACCGCTATCGTGACACGCAAGTGCCTGCAAACTCTCTCGCCTTCGATGCCGCCTTG
>VGDC01000134.1 GCA_016869895.1 Alphaproteobacteria bacterium | reverse complement strand
GTGCGGGTTCGGCGCGTCGAAGTAATGCAGGCGCATGTCCTGCTGCTCAAATGCGGGCTGCATCGAGACCGGACATGGCGATTTCGGTTTTGTGGCCGTCGATGATGTCTGCCAGCAGGTTCGCGCTGCCGCCAGCCTGTGTCCAACCCAAGGTGCCGTGACCGGTGTTGATGTACAGATTCTCGATTTTGCTGCGGCCGATGATGGGCAGGCCATCGGGCGTGGAGGGGCGCAGGCATGCCCATTTCTCCAGCGTGGCTTCGCTGTAATCCGCTTTGGGATACCATGTCTTGGTGGCGCGAAGGATGGGCGCAACGCGTTTTTCATTCACGTCATGGTTATAGCCCGCGAATTCCGCCGTGCCCGCCGCGCGCAGACGCTTGCCGAGCGGGGTGACGACGATTTTGTTCTCGTTGTCGGTGATGCTGAGGGAAGGCTTGAAATCACCGGATGGCACGGTGATGCTATAGCCCTTCATGGGATAGACGGGCACATGGATGCCGACCTGTTTCAACAGGTGATAGCTGTAGGACCCCATGGCGACCACGAAGATGTCGGATTTGAGCGTGCCTTTGTCGGTGACGACGGAGGTGATGCGGCCTTTTTCCTCAATGATGCGCTCGACGGTGGTGTTATAGGAGAATTTCACGCCGAATTCACGGGCAGCGATTTCCGCGAGATTCTCGGTGAACATGCCGCAATCCCCGCCTTCATCCACGGAGCAGAACACCCCGCCGACGATGTTGCGCTCGGAGTGGCGCAGGGTGGGTTCTTTGGTGAGGCATTCCTCACGACCGATGGGGTCCATGATGCGCGTGCCGCCGGAGTATTTATTCTGGAATTCCGCCTGAACCGCAGCATGGTCGAGGTCTTTCTGGCTGGTGTAAAGATGGAGGATGCCGTTGCGGCTGTTGTCGAACTCCACGCCGGAGGTGATGCGGATTTTCTCTGTGACTTTTTTCGAGTAAAGGCCGAGGCGCAGCAGGTTCAACGAGTTCGCATCGCAGCGCGATTTCTGGCAGTTCAGCAGGAACTGCACCGTCCATTTGAACATGTGCGGGTCGAGGCTGGGCTTCAGCACCAGCGGCGCATCTTCCTTGAACATCCAGCCGAAGACTTTTTTCAGAACCAACGGGTTCGCCCAAGGTTCGGCGTGTGCGAAGCTGAGCTGGCCGCCATTGGCGTGGCTGGTTTCGCCGGCGGCGTGGGGTTGGCGTTCGATGACTTCGACTTCATGGCCGCGTTCTGCGAGAAGATAGGCCGTGGTCACACCGATGACGCCTGCGCCGAGGATGGTGATTTTCATATGTTGCTCATGCAAAGAATGGTTTTTGTTGCGACACTCATAGCATATTTTTGGGGTGGATGGACAAGGTAAAAAATGCGATGCTCGCACAAACCATTCCAACCGGAGGAAAACATGGCGCGTTATGTGGTGAGCAGTGCGATAAAGGGGGCGGTGCCGCTTCTGTTATTGTCCACGAAGGAGGCTGCTGACTGGCTGGGGGAGCGCACGCAAACGCGCCGCGATTGGCTGAAAGCGCTCGGTTTTGAAGGGAAACCGCAGCAGCGCGCGCTGATTCCTGATGCGGAGGGCAATCTGGAACGGGTGGTAGCGGTGGTCGATGCAAAAGACGGCATTTGGGCGCTGGCGCACTTGCCCGCCACGCTGCCGGAAGGAAAATACACCCCCGAAGCGCACCCCAAAGGCTTCGATTTGCAGGAAGCAGCCATTGGCTGGGAACTGGCGACCTATCGCTTCAAGCGTTCCGGCAAGGAGAAGCCGAAGAGCTACCCCACTTTGGTCGTGCCGAAGACCGTTGACCTTGCCCGTGTGGATGCTTTCGCGGAAGGGATAATCCTTGCGCGTGACCTCGTCAACCGCCCGGCGAATGACCTGACTCCCTATGCCCTTGCGGAGGCCGCCAAGGCCGTGGCCAAGCAGCATGGCGCAAAATTCAAGGTATTGAAGGATAAGGAACTGTTGGATGCGAACTATCCGCTGATTCATGCGGTAGGCCGCGCCAGCGACAACCGCCCCTGTCTGGTCGATTTCCAGTGGGGCGACGCGAAAGCCCCCAAGGTGACGCTGGTGGGGAAAGGCGTGTGCTTTGACTCCGGCGGATTAGACATTAAACCCTCCGGCGGCATGCTGCTGATGAAGAAGGATATGGGCGGCGCGGCGACGGTGCTCGGCCTTGCCCATGCAATCATGGCGCTGAAACTGCCCGTGCGTCTGCGCGTGTTGATTCCGGCGGTGGAGAACAGCATCTCCGCAAATGCCTTCCGCCCGATGGACATCATCACCAGCCGCAAAGGGCTGACGGTTGAAATCGGCAATACGGATGCGGAGGGGCGGCTTATCCTTTCCGATGCGCTGGCCGAGGCCGACACGGAAAAGCCTGATTTGCTCATCGATTTCGCGACGCTGACGGGCGCGTGCCGCGTCGCGCTTGGGGCGGATATTCCCGGTTTCTTCACGGATGATGATAAGCTGGCGGCAGACATCACCAAAGCCAGTGCGGAGAAACTGGATGCCCTGTGGCGCTTGCCCTTGTGGGAAGGATACCGTGATAACCTTAACAGTGACGCAGCAGACCTGAACTCCGCCTCCGGTGGGGCATATGGCGGGGCTATCACTGCTGCACTCTATCTTAAGGAGTTCGTTGAGCAGGCGAAAAGCTGGGTGCATATCGACCTGATGGCGTGGAATCAGAAAAGCCGACCCGGCCGACCCATGGGCGGCGAAGCGATGGGCTTGCGCGCCATCTTTGCCATGCTGGAGGCGCGTTATGGTAAGCCCAACAAAAAATGACACAGCCGTGTTGCATTTTTGCTGGGATATAAGGTATTGCTATTCCATTGTTGTGATGCAGCATTAATGAGAGAGTGAGTGAAATGGACTATTATATCCGCGATAAGCAGCAGCCAGACGGCCCCCATGATATGATGGCGCTCATCCGCAAAATCCGTAACGGCGCGTTGAGCGAACACACCTTCATCTCCAAAGGATTGGACGGTGAGATGAAAGCCGCAGGGCAGTGGCCTGAACTGATGGAATTCTTCGCCAGCGCGGATACGGATGATGTCGTCGTTTCCCGCCATGCCCATGCCAAAACGCAAAAAAGCTTTCCGGATATTCTGGCGCAGAACATCCAATTCCTGCGCAACCACCCCATCATCGCCGTCTATTCGGGTGTATTCGTGGTAGCTTGGCTCATCATCGCGGCTGTTTTCTTCGCTAATGGTAATATCATCTCCAACCTCATCGGCACGGCTCTGTGCTATTTCCTGCTAGGGGGCTATTTCCATGGCATCCGCCGTTTCGTGCATGGCAATCCTCTGCGCGTGGGGGATGTGCTGGGCACAATCGGTGCAACGGCTGTGCCCATGATACTCGCATCGCTTATCTTTGCGTTCCTGATGCTGCCCGCCCTGATTCTCCATCATTATGTGATTCCGGATGACATGGCGGCGGTTAGCCTGCCTATCCTGTTCATCCTGCTCTTTACGGTGATGACCTTTTTCGCCTTCGTGCCGCTGCTCATCGTGCAGAAACGCCGCAAGTTCCTTGAGGCGATATTCGATAGTTATCGCGCAGTGATGCACAATAAAGCGGAGAACATCGGCATCGTTTTCGCGCTGACCACCCTCAACTTTATCTTCCTTCCTTTCCTGCCCGTGGTGTTACCCGTCACCTCCACGGCGCTCGCGGAACTATATGAAGAGATTTACGGGTAAAAATTGCCTATAAACACTATATCTTGTGTTTAACTGTGGAAAACTTTTGTGTGATATTTGTGAAAACCCGCCCTTTCGGCGGGTTTTTTCTTGTGGATAAGTTCATAGGATAAAATTTGAAAAATGCCTTGCGTTGAAGGGTTTATATTGCTTTTATGTGCGGGATAGGAAAAAAATTCCCATCTTTAACGCTTTGTTAAGGATTGTCCGGCAGAATAACGGATAGAAAATGAGGGATTTACTTGCCTTGCGGTTGCCAAGTAGGCAGCCGAGCGCACCATGTAGGCGGAGTTCCTTTGTAAACTGTGACGGGAAAACGCGATGAATCCGCTGATGCAATCGTTCAAAGATATGGGGCCGGGCAAACTCGCCGCCTTAGCTGGAACCGCCGTCCTCCTCCTTGGCTTCTTCGCCTTTCTCGCCACCCGCTCCTCCGGTCCGACCATGGCGCCGCTCTATAGCGGCCTTTCCATGCAGGACGGCGCGCAGATCGTCAAAGAACTCGACAGCGTCAACGTCCCCTACCAGATCACCGCTGGTGGCTCGCAGATTATGGTTCCCGCCGACCAAGTGCTCAAGCTGCGTATGGATATGGCGCAGGAAGGCCTGCCTTCCAGCGGCAACATCGTGGGTTATGAAATCTTCGACCGTTCCGACAAGCTCGGCACGTCCAGCTTCGTGCATAACGTGAATATGCTGCGCGCGCTGGAAGGCGAATTGGCGCGCACCATCGGCGGCTTCAACAAAATTGAGAACGCGCGCGTGCATCTTGTTTTGCCCAAGCGCGAGCTGTTCACCCGTGAACGCCAGAAACCTTCCGCATCGGTCACCATCAAGATGCGTGGGGTGAACGAGCTGACTAAAGGTGAAATCGAAGCGGTGCGTAACCTTGTGGCGTCTTCCGTGCCGGAGTTGAAACCCTCCGGCGTGACCGTGGTGGACAGCAAAGGCGCGATGCTGGCACGTGGTGGTGACGAAGAAGAGACCGGCGCAACGGCGAATATGGCCGCAGAGTTCCGCGCGAATTATGAGCGCAACGCCCGTGACATCATCGAGAAGCTGCTAGCGAATATCGTCGGCAATGGCCGCGCCCGTGCGGAAGTGACCGCCGACATCGACTTTGACCGTATCGTCACCAATAAAGAGATTTTCGACCCTGAAGGGCAGGTGGCGCGTTCCGTCAAGACCTCGGAAGAGAACGAGAACAGCCGCGAGCGCGATATGGCGGATAACGTCAGTGTGGCGAACCAGCTTCCGGATGCGCAGGCCGACAATGCGACCACGGGCACCGAAAGCAACCGTGCCGCCACGGATGAATTGGTGAATTATGAAATTTCCAAGGAAGTGACAAACCACATCAAGGAATCCGGCAGCGTGAAGCGTCTTTCGGTTGCTGTTCTGGTCGATGGCGTCTATTCCACCGATGCCGAGGGTGTGCAGACCTATGCGCCACGCTCGCAGGAGGAATTGGACAAATTGACCGCGCTGGTGCGCTCCGCAGTGGGCTATGATGAGTCCCGTGGCGACATCGTCCAGCTGGTGAATATGCAGTTCTCGGAGCGTCCTGATGCAGCGGGTGCGGAAGGGCCGTTCGAATGGCTCAAGCAGGATTTGCAGGGCATCATCCAGACGCTTGTCATCGGTATCGTCGCCATCCTCGCTATCCTGCTCATCGTGCGCCCCATCGTGAACCGTGTCATCGAGGCGACGGGCGAAGCCAAGGAAGACGAAGAGGATGCCGCGCTTGCGGAACACCTCGCCCTGCTGGGGCCTGACCTCGCGGCACTCACTGACCAACGCGGCTATGCCGCTGGTGGTATGGGCGGCATCGGGGATGATGACGAGATGGTGGATATCGACCGTATTCAAGGCAAGGTGCGTTCCTCCGCCGTCAAGAAGGTGCAGGACATCCTCACCAACAACCCCGAACAGGCACTGGTCACCTTGCGTGGCTGGATTAACGAACGTAACGCGGCTTGAGCCGGTGATTTAGATAGATGAACCTGGAAGCAGATTATGCCCTCTTTACCCGATCAGCCTAAGGCGAGTGATGACTATAAGAAGCTGAGTGGTGTTCAGAAAACGGCCATTTTCCTTTTGGCTGTGGGCGAAGAGCACTCCGGCAAGATGTTCGCTCAGATGGAGGACGAGGAGATCAAAGAAGTCTCCCATGCCATGTCGAATCTTGGTCGCGTGAATGCCGAAATCGTCGAACAGTTGTTCATGGATTTCTC
>VGDC01000133.1 GCA_016869895.1 Alphaproteobacteria bacterium | reverse complement strand
TGCGGTTTCCGCGAAACATTATATGAAAATCGCCACGACAGAATCCGGCAGCGATGCCATCAAGACCACGGATGCGAAGCTGACCGCTGAACGCGACCTGACCTTGCAGGCGCAGAACGGCGAAGTGCATCTGACGGGCGGCACCGCCACCGCGAAACGCGACCTGACCGTGAACTCCGCTTCTTTGAAGGACGATAAATCCGCCACTGCGGGAGCGGATAACAACAAGCGTTTCGCGGGGCGTGATGCGTCTCTGACGCAGACGGGCGCGCTCGCCATCAAAGGCACGACCTGGGGTGCGGATGGCCAGCTAAAAGCCGATGCGGATACCATCACACTCGACACGAACGGTTCGGCTTACGGCGATACGGTCGACATCGATGCGAGCACGGTGACCATCGCCGATGGCAGCAAGCTCACCTCCGAAGGCGACATGATGCTCGACACCGATACGCTGAGCATGGCAGGCGCGAATTCGCAGCTGGCCGCCGCGCGCAGCGGCACGGGCAAAGGCACGTTGAACATCACCAACGATTTCAGCCATTTCGGTGGCATCCATTCCGGCGATGAACTGGAATTGAATGCTGCTAGTCTTTTCGTGTCATCCACCGGAGGCATCGGCGCGAATGATACACTGGAAATCAACGCGACCGGCACCGGCATCAGCAACAGCGGCTCGCTCTATGGCAACAACCTGCTGAAGCTCGCGGCAGTGACCACCATTCAGAACTATTCCTCCGGCACGATGGACGCGACACGCGACATCGAAATTAACGCTGCGACCGTCATCAACAACAACAATATCATCGCTGGCCGCAACCTCACCGTTACCGCCGCGACCATCAAAAATGAAATCACCGGCGGCGACCAGCGCGCCTGGGGCAGCAATGTCTGGAAGAAATACGCCAACAACACGAATAAGGACGGCTCCAGCCCCTATCATGTGAATGAAGAAGGCGTCGGCGGTGGTTACGACGAAACCCATTACTATGAACAGGAATGGACGCGCGAGCAATATTACCTCGGCGGCGCGCCCACCGCTGACCAACGCCCCCAGATGCTCGCAGGCAGCACCGCCGGCACATTGACGCTGACGGGATTCAACACCGCCATCAACCTGGGCGGCATCATCTCCGCTTATAATGTCGCATTGGTCGGCAATGTCGGTTCTACCTTCACCAACGACAGCTATGACCTGAAGAAAGAAGAATATCGCCGCACGTGGAACAACTGGTGTGACAAGGGCGTTGCAGCCCTGCCCCATTATTCATGCGACTGGACCTATAACCGCAGCGACACGACTTCTCTTGCGGCAAGCTCCACCGTCCACAGCACGGGCGCGGCGGTCTATGCCCATAACCTCACTGGCAATAACTTCGGTTTGGTGAACAACAGCTCGCCCTTCGGCGCTGCCAATGCAACGCCCTATACCTTCACCATCACGCTACCGACCAACCCGAACGGTTTCTTCGTCGTCAGCCAGAATCCAAACTCCAACTACCTCATCGAAACCAACCCGAAATATATGGTCGGTTCGGCATTCATGGGCTCTGACTTCATGGCAAAACTGCTGGGAATCGATGTCGAACAGTTGCAGAAGCGTTTGGGCGATGCGAATTATGAAGCGAGCCTGATACGCGAACAGCTGCTGCTTTCGGGCGCGGCTGGTCTGCTGAATTCCGGCGATGAAGCGGAATCCATGCAGTTATTGATGGTATCGGGGGCGAATCAGGCATCTTCCCTCGGCCTTGAATATGGCAAAGAACCCACCGGAGAACAGCTCGCCGGCCTGAAAGGCGACATGGTGTGGATGGTGGAAAAGGAAGTGAATGGCCAGAAAGTCCTCGCACCCGTGGTTTATTTGAGTGAGGCTACCAAATCACAGATCACCTCCGGCGCCATCCTGACCGCCAGCAATATGAATCTGGATGTCGATTCTGTGACCAACACGGGCGGCACCATCAATGCCAATAATATGAACATCGCCTCGCAGGGAAACATCACCAACACCAGCGGTACTATCAGCGGCGCTAACATCCAGCTGGCATCCCGTGACGGCAGCATCATCAACGAAACCTATGCCTCCACCACCGGCGGCGCGGGCAACACCGCTACCGACATCGGCAAGACGGGCAGCATCGCAGCTACCGGAAACCTCTCCCTTGATGCGGCGAAGAACATCGAAAACCGTGGCGCGAATATGAGCGCGGGCGGCGATGCTTCGCTTAAAGCCGGAAACGATATCGTCTTCGACACCATCGAAGACAAGCGTGCTTCCGAACGCCACGGCGCGGTCGCGGGTGCGAACTCGTCCTATGAATCCGAATCCTCCACCACGCAGGTCAAATCCGGTCTGAAAGTGGGCGGTAACCTCTCCACCGACAGCGGCAACGACACGACCTTCGCCGGCACGGATGTGGATGTGGCGGGCGATGCGAATATCAACGCAGGCGGCGATGTGAACATCATCAACCGTCAGGATAGCCGCACCTCCACCCGCTCCAGCGACACGGGCAACGTGTTCAACGGCTCCAGCCAGAGCAACACCGACAGTAGCTCCACCAATGTCGCCTCCAACTTCAATGTCGGCGGCGATCTTGATAGCAAAAGCGGCGGCGATACCGTCATCCAAGGCAGCAACGTGAATGTCGGCGGTGATGGCTCCGTGGTAGCAGGCGGCGACCTGAAAATCCTCGACGGTCAGAACACCACCAGCTCCTCCTCCACCTCGACCACCACGGGTGCGGGCGTTGGCGGCGGGGTCTATGGCACAAGCAGCGTGACCGACAAGAACGAGAAAGGCGAAAGCGTCGCCTCGAACGTCAACTTCGGCGGCAATGCGAAGCTGTCTTCCGGCAAAACGCTGACCGTGCAGGGCAGCAATGTCGAGAGCGGCGGCGACATGGACATCAAAGCCAAGGAAGTCGAAATCCTCGAAGGCCGCAATTACGAGAAATCGGAGCGCACCGAATCGACCACCACATTCCTTTCCGTCCGTGATTCGGAAAGCTCGCTGGATAACAAATCCGATTCCGCCTCTTCCGCTACTGCGGAAGGCCAAACTGCTGATGCCAGCGCATCCGCGGGTGCGTCCAGCGACCGCAATGCCAGCGGTGGCGTTTCGCTCATGGAAACCAACTCCACCACGACCGAGAAGTTCAAATCCACCGGTTCGGCATCTTCGCTGAAATCCGGCGGCAACATGAACATCGCGGCGGAGAATGATGTGACTGTGCGCGGCTCGAATGTCGAAGCGGGTGGCGATTTGGGTGTGGATGCGAAGAACGTCAATGTCCTCGCTTCGCAGGATATCGAAACCTCACGCACGACCAGCACGAATGTGGGCATCGGTTTCTACGCTTCCAGCGAGAACCACGCGGGTGCATCGGCTGACGCCAGCGCAGGCGCTTCCTCTGGCGACGGCACATCGCAAGCAGGGGTCGAAGCGAATGCGAATGCTTCCGCGACCACGGCCAATACGCTTAATTATATGGAGGCGACCATTGACACCAGCGAATCACTGGATGTGACCCATCAGGGGTCTTCGCTGAAATCCGGCGGCAATATGAAACTGAATGCCGCTGACCAGATGAAAGTCGTCGGCTCGGATATCGAATCCGGTGGCGATTTGGATATGAAGGCCAAGGACATCACCATCGCGGCGGCGCAGGATGTGCACGTGACCAACAAGACCTCTGACCGCACCACCATCGGCCAGTTCGCCGACGCAGGCACGGAAGCCAACGCCAATGTGAATGCAGGGGCGCAAGGGCTTGGCGCATCCGCTGGCGCAAGCGTCGATGCCAGCGCGGATGCGGGCGTGGGCTATCAGGTCAGCAACACCAAGACCAGCAACACCGAAGGCTCGACCAAAGCGCAAGTGTCCACCATCAAATCCGGTGGCAACCTGACGCGCACGGCGGAGAACAAAATCAGCGATGAAGGCACGCAGATCGATGTGGGCGGCGACTTCAAACAAGACGCCAAAACGTGGGAAAGCAAAGCCGCTGCAGACACCACCTTCTCCAGCGATTCCAGCGAAACCAACACCGGACGCTTCGGGCTTTATGCGGAAGCCAACGCGGGAGTGGATTACTCGGCGAGCACCACGGGTGATTCGTCGAACGAATCCGGTGCGGGCGCAGGCGCGGGCGTGAAAGCCAGCTATGATCGCAACACCAGCGATGAAAGCGCGTCTTCCAGCAAGGCAGTCGTGTCCAACATCAAAGTGGGTGGCAATAGCGACATCAAGACCGAAGGCAAGACTTCGTTTGAAGGCACGAACATCGAAACCGGTGGCAACCTGAATCTGGAGACGGGTTCGCTGGATTATAAAGCTGCGCGGGATACCCAAACTTCCACCAGCGATAGCAGCAATGCTAATGCCGAAGCCAAAGTGGGCATCGACGTGAAGAAGAAGGTCAACGTCGAACTTGCAGCGGGTTACGGCGAAGATTCCTCCACCGAATCGTCTTCCAAAGCGGTGGTGGGCAACATAGCATCCGGCGGCAACATGAACATCAAGGTCAAGGATGATGCCACATTCGAGGGCACGAACCTGAACGCAGGTGGTGATGCCTCGATCGCTACGGGCGGCGACCTGAACTTCAAGGCTGCGCGCGACACCGAAACCAAAACGGAAGAAGGCATGAGTGTCGACGCTTCGCTTTCCCTTTCCAAATCGAAGGGCAAAGCGGGCAGCGGCGGCAAAGGCGCGAAAGGCATGGGCCTCAACGCCTCCGGCGATTACGAGACCTCCACTCAGACCTCCGATGAGGCGGTGGCAGGCTCCATCACTTCCGGTGGCAAGATGGCCATCTCTTCAGGCAATAACGCCACCTTCGAAGGCACGAACCTGAACTCCGGCGGGGATATGTCCGTCGAAGCGAAGAACGATGTGAATTTTAAAGCGGCGGAAAGCACCTACACGGAAGACGGATGGTCTGTGGGCGCAGAACTCAGCATGAGCAAAGGCGGTCAGGATAAGAAAGGCAAAACCAATTCCAGCTCCGCAGGCATCGGCGCAACCGGAAGCTATACCGACAAGACTGCCACCACACAGGAAGGCTCCAGCCTGAATTCCGGCGGCAAAATGAGCATCAAATCCGGCAACGACACGAACCTGCAGGGCACGAACATCACCTCCACTGGCACGACCACGCTGGATGCGGGGAATAATGTGAACTTCACCGCAGCGGAGAATACGGTGGATGACCTTTCCGTCGGCGGTGGATTCAACGCCACCAAGACCAAGGCGGCCAAAGGCGGCGATAAAGCCCAAAACGGCACCGAAGGCGGATTGAACTTCAACATCTCCGGCGAGAAATCCACCACCAAACAGGCGGGTTCGATTAACGCTGGCGGCATTGAAATCAAGTCGGGCAATGACACCAATCTGGAAGGCACGAAGCTGAAAAGCTCTGCCGGAACCAGCATCGATGCAGGCGGTGACGTGAACCTCAAAGCCGCGAAAAGCGACAAAATCGCCGGTGCATTCGGTGGTAACGCCAACTCGGGTGGCTTGGGCGGGGTTGATACCGCAGCCATCGAAGGTGGAGTGAACTATGACGGCGTGCGCATGGAATCTGACGGTGACGTGAACATCAAATCCGGTGGCAAGACCCGCATGGAAGGCACGGTCATCAACACCAAGCAGGATGCCAAAATCGATGCCAAGGGCGGCGTGGAGAAATCCACCACCGTGAGCGGCGGCGCGGCACTGGGCTTTGACCGTGCGGATGTGGGTCTTGATGTGCAGGAAACGCAGATCAACACCCATGGCAAAAAAGAGACCAGTTACGCCGATAAAGTGAAAGGTCAGGTCACCGATACCTTCAACACCGCCAGCGGAGCAGTGGAGGATACCGCCACGAAAACGGTTGAAAAGGTGAAACAGGTGGGCGAGAAAATGGAAGAGAAAGCCGAGTCTATCAAGACGGCGCTTGTCGAGAAGAAGGAGATGGTGGCCGAGAAACTCAGCGAACCCATGCAGAAGCAGGTGAAAGTCGTTGAGGGTATGAAGAAGGAACTCGGC
>VGDC01000132.1 GCA_016869895.1 Alphaproteobacteria bacterium | reverse complement strand
GAAGAGAAGCAGGCATTGGCGGGTTTCGTGCTGGGAGCAGTCATGACGGTTTCCTATCCGCGAGAAGTGGGTTTTTGCGCCCAATACTTACTCCTATCCGGCATAAAAAGCAAATAGCGATTAGGAAATTTTGCAGTGCGGTATAGCGTTCAGTAGAACGCACCAGCCCTGAGCGAGCGAAGCGTCGCCCATGAAAAATGCAGGAAGCATTTTTCGGGGCAAACCATGCTACTTCAACCAGCGACTGCCGGGTTTCACGGCGGGGATGGCTTGCAGATGCGGGGGCAGGGCATCTTCCGTCCAAGACTGCACATCCAGCTCCAGAAGCGACACGAGAGGAACGGGCAGGGGGTTCTTGCCGCCTGCGCGGTTGACCAGCGATGCCTCGCCCACAATCACGCCGCCATGCGCTTTCACGCATTCCATGGCTTCGAGCGAGGATTTTCCGGTGGTGACGACATCCTCCACCATCAGCACCCTCGCACCTTCGGGGAAGGAGAACCCACGGCGGATAGCGAATTGGCCGTCCTGACGCTCGCAGAAAATGCCCTCCACGCCCAGTTGGCGACCCATTTCATAGCCGACGACCACACCGCCCATGGCGGGGGCGACGACGATGTCTATCTGCCCGATGTCGCTGGCGCGGACTTTATCGGCGAGGAGCTTGCAGAGGCGTTCGGCGCGGCGCGCGTCCATCAACACGCGGGCGCATTGGAGATAGGTGTCGCTATGCAGGCCGGAGGAGAGCTTGAAGTGGCCTTTCAGGATGGCTTGCGCGTCTTCAAACTCTTTGAGGATGGCGTCGGTCATGCTGCTTTCCTTGTATTGGCGGGGCTTTTGGATTATATGCGGGTGTATAACCAATCCTGACGGAAAAGGCAACGTGTCACACGCAACCATCACCGCCGCTTATGAAGCCCTGCTCGCCAGTGGCCGGCTTGTGCCGGATGCGGCGCAAGCCGAGGCGGTGGCACAGCTGGCGGAGATTCAGGAGCAATGGGCAGCGGCGGATGTTCCGCAGGGCGGCAAGCTTTCGCGCATCTTCAACCGCCGCAAGCCCGTGGCTGCGCATACGCAGGGGCTATACCTCTGGGGGGATGTGGGGCGCGGGAAATCCATGCTGATGGATTTGTTTTACGAAACGACCCCAGCGCGCAGCAAACGCCGTGTGCATTACCACGCCTTCATGATCGACGTGCATGCGCGCATTCACGGCTGGCGCGAGGAGAACCGCGAGCATTTGAAGGATGGCGACCCCATTCCCCCGCTGGCGGCGGCGCTGGCGAAAGAGGCGGAATTCTTGTGTCTGGATGAAATGCAAGTGACCGATGTGGCCGATGCGATGATTCTGGGGCGGCTGTTCACCGAGCTTCTGAACCGCAATGTGCGCGTGGTGTTCACGTCCAACCGCGTGCCGGATGATTTGTATCTGAATGGTTTGCAGCGTGACCGCTTCTTGAAGTTCATCGCGCTTATCCATGAAAAACTCACCGTCATTCGTTTGCAATCGGCAGAGGATTACCGCCTGAAACAGTTGAAGGCGATGGATGAGGTCTATCTGACCGGAGATGGAGCAAAAGCGCAGCTAGATGAAGCTTTCGCACAACTGACCAAAGGCAAGATTGCGCAAAGCAGCATCGCCAGCGTTCAGGGGCATGACCTGTTGATTCCGTCAGCGAGCGGCGATGTGGCGCGATTCCACTTCGCTGACCTGTGCAGCAAAGCCGTGGGCGCGGCGGATTATGAATACATCGCGCAGCATTTCAATACCGTGCTGCTGGATGGCATTCCCCTGCTGAATCCCGAAAAGCGCAACGAAGCCAAGCGGTTCGTGACGCTCATCGACACGCTCTACGAGCACAAGACCAAGCTCATCTGCTCCGCCGCTGATGCGCCGGAAGCGCTCTATCCCGCTGGGGATGGGAGTTTCGAGTTCCATCGCACCGCTTCACGGTTACGCGAGATGCAGTCGGAAACGTATCTTGCGGCTTCCCATAAGGTCGCATAATATACCGCCATGAAAAAGCCACTCACCATCTTACTCGCCCAGCCGCGCGGTTTTTGCGCCGGAGTGGAGCGTGCCATCGAAATCGTCGAAAAGGCGCTGGAGCTTTACGGCGCGCCCGTCTACGTGCGCCACGAAATCGTTCATAACAAATGGGTGGTGGATGACTTGAAGGGCAAGGGCGTCATTTTCGTGAAAGAGGTGGACGAGATTCCCGATGGGGCGATCACCGTGTTCTCCGCCCATGGCATTTCCGAGAAGGTGGAGAATTCGGCGAAACTGCGCGATTTGCCCGTCATCGACGCGACCTGCCCACTGGTGACCAAAGTGCATTATTCCGCGCAGCGATATGAGAAAAAGAGAACCGTCAGGTCATCCTCATCGGCCATAAAGGCCACCCGGAGGTGGAAGGCACGCTGGGACGCATGAAGAACGGTTTGCTCGTGGCGACGGTGGAGGATGTGGCGACGCTGGAGGTGGAAAGCCCTGACGCGCTGGCCTATGTAACGCAGACGACGCTCAGCGTGGACGACACCCGCAGCATCATCGAGGCACTCAAAGCGAAGTTCCCGACCATCAAAGGCCCGGATATCTACGACATCTGCTATGCGACGCAGAACCGCCAGAACGCCGTGCGCGAGTTGGTGCAGCGCGCAGGATTGCTGCTGATCGTCGGTTCGCAGAAAAGCTCCAATTCCAACCGTATGCGCGACATCGGCGATGAATATGATGTGCCTGCATACCTCATCGACGATGCCACGGGGCTGAACCCCGCGTGGTTCGACGGGGTGGATGTGGTCGGCCTTTCCGCGGGTGCGAGCGCGCCGGAACATCTGGTGCAAGGCGTCATCACCGCCATATCCGCCTTGCGCGAGACCAAGGTCGAACTGCTGGACGGCATCACCGAGCGCACGCGCTTCAAACTGCCGGAGGAAGTGCTTTCGCCCGTCTATAAAAAACACGGCTAAACAATAAAAAAGAATTTAGGGATGCATATGAACACGAAGACCCATGCCATCACCCTTGATGGGGACAGCCTGAACGTTGACCGTTTGTGGGAGGCGGCGCGCCTTGCCGCAGACCCTGCTGCGAAACTGGACATTTCGCTCGATTCCCGCGCCGAAGCGAGCATCAAAGCGGCGGAGGATTACCTGCATGCCCTCGCCAATAGCGGCCAGACGGTGTATGGCGTGAACACGGGTTTCGGCTTCTTCGCGCGCACCCGCATCTCCCACGAAGACATCGCCAAACTGCAGCATAACATCATCGTTTCCCATTCCGTGGGCGTGGGCGAATTGCTGCCGCGTGACCTCGTCATGGGCATGTGGCTCATCATGCTGAACTCCATCTGCCGTGGCCATCGCGGCGTGGGGCTGGAGAAGGTGCAGCATATCGTGAAGACGCTCAACGCCGGATTGCTGGCGGATGTGCCCGCGCGTGGTTCGGTGGGTGCGTCTGGCGACCTTGCGCCCATGGCACATGCGGTGTTGGCATTGCTGGGGGAGGGCGGTGCGTCCATTCCCGCGAATGGCGGTTTCGCTTCTGTTCCCGCGAAAGATGCGCTGGGCAAGCTGGGCTTCGCGCCCGTCACGCTGGGGCCGAAAGAGGGATTGGCACTCATCAACGGCACGCAGCTGACCACCGCCATGGCATCAAAACTGCTGTGGGAAGGCAAGCGACTGCTCGACACGGCGAACCTGACGGCTTCGCTGATGATCGAGGCGATGCGCGCCAGCCATGCCTTCGTTTCGCCTGTGCTGTTGAAAGAACAGCGCCATCACGGTGCGGCCATGTGCGCGGCATCCATCCGCGACTGGCTGGGCGGGAAGACGGAAATCTCCGAAAGCCATTCCGATTGTGACCGTGTGCAAGACCCCTATTCCATCCGCTGCATCCCGCAGGTGCATGGCATGGTCTGGGAGGAGTTGGAACACGCGCGCAGCATCATCGACCTTGAGGTGAACGCGACGACCGACAACCCCATCCTCTTCCCTGAAGAAGACGAGGTCATCCACGGCGGTAACTTCCACGCGATTTATGCGGCGCGCGTCTGCGACCGTGTGGGCATGGCATTGGCGACGCTGGCGAATATGTCCGAGCGACGCATCCATATGTCCATGAAGAACGACAAGAGCGGCTTGCCGAACTTCCTTATTGCGGAAGACGGCGGGTTGAACTCCGGTTTCATGATGACCCAGACCACCGCCGCCGCGCTGGTGAGCGAGTGCAAAGCTCTGAGCTTCCCCGCCAGTGTCGATTCCGTGCCGACCAATAACGATCAGGAAGACCATGTGTCCATGGGCCCTGTGGCGGGTTTGAAGGCGCTCAAGATTCTGGAGAATGCACGTTACGTGCTGGCTATTGAATTGCTCTCCGCCGCGCAGGGGCTTGACCTGCTCGCGCCGCTCAAGACATCGGAGAAGCTGGAAGCGGCGAAAGCCAAGCTGCGCAGCCACATCCCCACGCTGAAGCAAGACCGTTTCCTCGGTGAAGACCTTGAGAAAGCGGCGCGTCTCATCGCTGATGGTGTCTTGCTGTGAAATACCTGATTGCCGCGCTATTGCTGCCGCTGGCGGGTTTTGCCTATGCGCAATATTCCGCTGCGCCTGCACCCGTGGCAACGGAAAGTTATATCGCTTGCGGGTGTGGTTGCTGCGGTGGCACAGCGCCCGTGGGCGCGGATAGCTGCGTGACCCCAGAGGAATTGTTGCGCATCAAGGAAGCGGATGCGGAAGCGGCAAAATCGCCTTCCTGCGCAATGGCGGGGTGTTCGATGGGAAAGCGCTATCAGACCTGCGAATAGGCTTAACGGCCTATGCCCTGACTGCCTTGGCGGCGGAGCTGGATTTCCTGATGGAAATTGGTGAAATAAGGTTTCACGGATTCGGGCATTTGGTTGAACAGCGCGGAGATGCCCTTGCTGGAAAGCGTCCTGCCTTCCCCTTCGTTGATATAGGCATGGATGGCGCGGCTGATGGCCGTGCCTAGCGTCGAATCGGGTTCCGCCGTCTGCATCTGCTTGGGCAGGGCAGCGTGGATGTCGTAAATCTCCTGCAAGCCCTGCGGGCCTGTGAAGCGGTGCGGCTCGAACAAACCCGCCATGACTTCGGGCTTCATCTTATCGAGCACTTCGGACATATCCCAGTCGCGCGCGGTCATGGGCGTGCCCTTGGCATCGCAGAAACGGTTCCACGCCAGCACATTCTCGGCATCGGTGGAGAGGAGATGCTCCATCGCCTCACCGATCTTACTGGTGGCAAAAACGGCTTTCTTGTCGAAATTGCCGCCGGATTCCAGATTCTTATGGAGCAGATAGCGCAAGGCATAAGGGTGGGTTAACGGGCGTGAAGGGCCGGGGTATTCGAATGCCCTGTCCGGCCAAATCTTCTCCAGCGTCTCGAAGGAGACATTATAGCGGTTCGCATCCTTCTCGATGGTCTCGGCATCCATGAGCAGCAGGCGGGTCGCGGAGACGACATTAGAATAATTCGCGGTATTATCATCCAGCCCGATCTGGTTGCGCGGGGTGCGGAATTCCTCGTTATAGGTCTGGGTGGAAGCACCCGCCAAGAGGAGTTCTATCGCGGTATCGGGAGTGATGGCTTTGTGAAGGGGCGTGTCGCCATAATCATCCTTGGCGTTCACTTCCGCGCCTTTGGCGAGGGCAAGCTTGATGACGGGGATGTTGCCCCATTCGACCATGGAGTGGAAAGCGGGGACGTTATCCTCATCCCGCGCATTGGGGTTCGCGCCGGAATCCAGCAGGGAAGCGACTTTCTGGAAATCAGGCTCTTTGCTGTGCAGCTCGGCAAAAAGCCCGGCATCAAGGGTTTCTTGATTACCGGGCTCTTGATGATTCTGCGATTCGGTCACGTCAGACGTTCCTTCTGCCTGTCGTGCAATCCGCGATTATGCCGAGCGGCCTTCACCACCACGACCCGCAGCGGACTTCACATAATCCGCGAAGTTCGTGCCAGCGCCATGGGCTTTGAAAGCGGCGACGGTGGTGACTGCGCCGATGGCGGTCTCGACCGCGCCG
>VGDC01000131.1 GCA_016869895.1 Alphaproteobacteria bacterium | reverse complement strand
GGATTACATAAACGGAAAGTTAATGTTCTTCTGTCATACTGTTTCCTCATTTGCTCATTCGCGCAGGTTTTCCTATGGGTTTCGTCGATAAACTCTTCCATAGAAGCCAATCCGCTTCCCAGCACGCGGCGGTGGATGCCGTGTTCGATTTGCTGGAGCGCGACCAGCCGCAGGCCGACCGGAAAGAGAAAGACGCTGTGGAAGCCACGGGCGAAGCCGTCATCGTCACGCATTGGGGGGTTGAGCCGGAAGAGGCGACCCGCAAGCATAGCCTTGCTAAAGAGGCGTTCTCCGCCGCTGGCTTGGCGTTCCGCGAAGTGCCCGTGCATGCCGAGGCGAAAGAGGTCATCGGCGCGTCGCAGGGCATGCTGATTCTTCCCGCAGCGGAGAATGGCGGATTCGCAGCCATCGCTGATAAGGCGGATGCTTTGCGACTGGATGCTTCTGCGGCGAAAAAGCCATCCCACACGTCGCGTGTGGATGCCGAACGCAGTCAATCCGCGTCATCCGGACGGGGGGGACGTTGTTGAATAACACTAAGAGTGAGTGAAGTGCCTATGCCATCGATTTCCATTCTCATGGTCGAAGATAACCCCATCAACCTCGCTATCGGCGTGGCGATGTTGCAATCCCTCGGCGCGGAGGTGCAGACCGCCGCCACCGCCGCCGAAGCACGGGCGAAGCTGACCAGCGGGCAGCGGTTCGCGTTGCTCATGCTCGACATCCAGCTTCCCGACGGTACTGGGCATGAAGTGGCGCGGGAATATGTGGCCATGGGCGGGCGCGCGCCTATCCTGTTCCTTTCCTCGCCGGAGCGCAGCGACGATGTGGACGATTATGCCCATCAGAAAAGTGGTTTCCTCGCTAAACCCTTCACCCTGCGGCAGCTTCAGGAAGCCATAGACTCCGTTCTATAAAAATAGCATGATTCGCGAGGGGTTTTTGCTCCAGCGGTGTATAGTGCTATGTAAACAAATAAACGAATGTGCGAATATCCACTGAACGAGAGGATTTAGACCATGCAAAAGACATTATTAGGCACCCTTCTGATCGGCGCGTCGCTTGCGTTTGCCCCCGCCGCTTTCGCCGAGCCGAAAGGCGGCAAAGAGCCGCCACACTTGAGCCGTGAGGAATATAATAAGCTTTCGCCTGAGCAGCGCGAAAAGTTCCATGAGGAGCGTAAACAGAAATGGGAAGCGCTTTCCAAGGATGAGAAGCTGAAGGTCATCAACGAGCGCCACGAAGCCATCCGCAAGGAGAAGGACGAGAAGTGGAAAAGCCTTTCCGATGACGAGAAGCTGAAATTCGCGGAAGAGCGCATGAAGCGCGGCCCTAAAGGACCGAAAGGCGGCCCTGACGGAGCACCCCCGCCTCCACCCCATGAAGGCAAGAAGCCGTAACCTCAGAAATGGGTCGAAAGGTGATCTATGACGAATACCGCCGCATCTAACGGACTGGATGCATTAGCAGACGAACTGCTCATGAAGCGCATCGCTTCGGGGGATGCGGCGGCGTTCTCCACCTTGGTGAACCGCCATGCGCGGCGGTTCTTCGGTGCGGCATACCGTGTCGCGCTGAACAAAGAAGACGCTGAAGACATCGTGCAGGAGGCCTTCTGCAAGTTATGGAGCGGTAAGGCGCAGTGGAAGGATGACCGCGGCGCGAAATTCACCACATGGTTCTACCGCATCGTGTGCAATCAAGCCATCGACCACATGGCGAAGAAGGGCAGGGGGTATGGCGGAGAGCTGGATGAGAACACCCCCTCCGGCGATGCCAATGCCGAAGAAGAGCTCTTAAGTTCCCGCCGCACGCAGGATATCCATGCCGCGTTGGCGGAACTGCCTGAAAGACAAAGAACGGCTATCACGCTGTTCTATAACGAGGAATTAAGCCAGAAGGAGGCCGCAGAGGTGATGGGAATCACGGTCAAAGCGGTGGAATCCCTTCTGGGACGCGCCAAACAGGCGCTGAAGGAAAGGATGTTAGCTTATGCCTAGTGAAAAAGAATTCGAGAATCGTTTGGCGGCGGATGTGCGCGGGATGACCATTCCCCAGCCGGATGCCGCATTCGAGAACCGCATCCTCATGGCGGCATTCGCGCAGCAGACGGTGAAAGATGCGCCCGTCACCGTGCACAGCGGCAACAGCTTCACCGCATGGTGGAATGCCCCGCGCCTTGCCTTCGCCGCTGCGCTTGCAGCCCTTGCGCTGGTGTTCCTGACCTCCGCGGAATCCTTCTCTCCGCAGCCCACAGAGCAGCAGATCGCGCAGGAGCGTTATACGGTCGATGGCATCCCCCTTCTGGCGGATGTGGATGTGGCGGCGATTGAAGTCTCCTCTGATGACGCTATCGACGAATACGACCTCGTCTTCGCATCGTTCTGATAAAACAAGCACCAAAAAGGCGGCGGGATTGCTCCCGCCGCCTTTTTTGATGAGATGCAAAACCAGCAGGTTTTGCCAGCCCTGAGCCAGCAAAGCGTCGCCCATGTGATTTTCAGCAGAAAATCACGGGGCAAGATATCCCTTAGTAGCTTCCGCTTTTTGCGTTCACTTCACCGTAAGGCACCCAGACGTTCTTCACCTGCGTCGCTTGGCGGAGGAACACTTCGCCCTCGGCCTGTTCACGCTTCGTCCAGTCGCGGCGTTTGCCGTTGTTGACCCATGTGCGCTTCAGGTTTCCGGTGGATTTCTCTTCCACCAGCTTGCTGCCTTCTGCGTCGGAACCGAAGTACCACACGGCATCCACCGCATCATGGTCTGCAAGGGTCGGGGTCAGCACAGCGCGTTTTCCGGTGACAATGTTCACCACGCCACCGGGCAGGTCGGACGTGTCGAAGACCTGATAGAGGTCAGTCGCGACGAGTGGGAAACGCTCGGAAGGCACGGCGACCACGGTGTTGCCCATGGCGATGGCAGGGGCGATCAGCGAGACGAGGCCGAGCAGCGGGTTCTCATCCGGTGCGACGATGCCGACAACACCGATGGGTTCGTTCAGGGCAAGGGTGATGTTGCGCACGGGTGCAGAATGCACACGGCCATCGTACTTATCCGCCCATGCGGCATAGGTGAACAGGCGGGAGATGGACAGTTCCACCTCTTCCTTCGCGGCCTTGGCGGTCGCGCCCGTCAGGGCTTGGATGCGCTTGGCGAACTCATCCGCGCGGGCGGAGAGGTTCTCGCCGATGTAATACAGCACCTGTGCTTTGTTGTGCTGCGTGGCAGATGCCCAGCCACCGGCCTTGCGCGCGGCTTCCACGGCATTGCGGATGTCCTTGCGCGAGCCTTCGCCCACTTCGCCCAGCAATGTGCCATCATGGCCGACGACGGGCAACACCGCTTCCGCATCAGGACGCGCCTGCTTGCCGCCGATGTAGAGCTTGGCGGTGCGGTCGATGTGCGAAATGCCTTCGGAATGCTTCAGCGCAGGGGCTTTCTCGGCCTTGCCATACACAGGAAGGGTGCGCTCGTAGGTCGGCTTGAGGTAAGCATACATGCCTTCTTTGCCGCCTTCGCGGCCATAGCCGGATTCCTTGTAGCCGCCAAAACCGACTGCCGCATCGAACTGGTTGGTGGTGTTCACCCAAATCACGCCCGCTTTCAGCTTCGGTACGATGTCGAGTGCTAGGTTCAGGTTCTCCGACCAAACGGAAGCGGCCAAGCCATAACGGCTATTATTGGCGATTTCCAAAGCTTCATCAGCGGTGCGGAAGGTCAATGCGACCAGAACGGGGCCGAAGATCTCTTCCTGCGCAAGGCGGGAGGAGGTGGACAGGCCGGTGAACAGCGTCGGCGCGACGAAGCAACCATTCCCAGCAGGTACGCTGCCCGCTTGGAAACATTGGCCGCCTTCTTTCTTGCCGATGGCGATGTATTTTTCGATGGTGTCCTGCTGGGTCTTGCCCGTGACTGCGCCGACATCGGTGCATTTATCCAGCGGGTCGCCCACGCGGATGGTCTCCATGCGGGCTTTCAATTTGGCATAGAACGTCTCGGCGATGCCCTCCTGCACCAGCAAGCGCGAACCGCCACAGCACACTTCGCCCTGATTGAACCAGATGGCATCGACTACGCCTTCCACGGCGGAATCAAGGTCTGCGTCCTCGAAGACGATGAAGGGGGATTTGCCGCCCAGTTCCAGCGTCAGGCCTTTGCCCGTGCCAGCGGATGCTTTGCGGATGACGCGGCCGACATCGGTGGAGCCGGTGAAGGCCAGTTTGTCGATGCCGTCATGGGTGGTGATGGCAGCACCCGTTTTGCCGTCTCCGGTGACGATGTTCACCACGCCTTTGGGCAGGCCGATTTCTTCGCAGAGTTCTGCGAAGCGCAGCGCCGTGAGGCTGGTCTGTTCGGCGGGTTTGAGCACTACGGTGTTACCAGCGGCGAGGGCGGGGGCGATTTTCCAAGCCAGCATCAGCAGCGGGAAGTTCCAGGGGATGACCTGACCGACCACGCCATAAGGCTCATAGCCGGGGAATTCCGCGTCCAGCAGCTGTGCCCAGCCTGCATGGTGATAGAAATGGCGAATGGCGAGGGGCACATCCGCATCGCGGGTTTCGCGGAAGGGTTTGCCGTTGTCCAGCACTTCCAGCACCGAGAAGAGGCGCGCGTGTTTCTGCATATTGCGGGCGATGGCGTAGAGGTATTTCGCGCGGCCATGGCCACCCAGTGCCCACCAGCCTTTCTGCGCGGTGCGGGCGGCTTTTACGGCGGCATCCACCTGAGCATCGCTGCCTTGCGCCAGCTGTGCCAACTCTTCGCCAGTGGCGGGGCTGGTGGTGGCGAAGTGGCTTTCGCCTTTCACCCATTTGCCATTGATATAATGGCCGAAGGTGTTCTTATGGCCTTTCAGCCATGCATCCACGCCATCACGGCTTTCGGGGGCGGGGCCATATTCCATGGATTCGAAGATTTCCGCGACGGAAGGTGCACTTTTTTTAGTCATCGTTGTATGTCCTTACGCGAGGGAATGGTGGTGGCCAGCGGCATAACGGCCGGTGACGAAGTGTTCAAGCTGGCGTTCGATATCGCCAAGAAGCGAGGATGCGCCGAAGCGGAAGTAATACGGTTCCAGCCATTCGCGGCCAAGTTCCTCTTTCATCAGGAACTGGTATTCCATCGCGTCTTTTGCAGTAGAGATGCCGCCTGCGGGTTTGTAGCCCACCTTATGTCCGGTCAATTCCATGTATTCGCGGATCATGCGTACCATGACGAGGCTGGTGGGAAGGGTGGCGTTCACGGTCTCTTTGCCGGTGGAGGTCTTGATATAGTCCGAACCCGCCATCATCGCGACCATGCTGGCTTTGGCGACATTACGGAGGGTCTTGAGTTCACCCGTTGCGAGGATGGTCTTCATACGGGAATCGCCGCAAGCCTCGCGGAAGGCTTTGATTTCTTCATAGAGCGCGTCCCAGTTCTGGGTCAGTACATGGCGGCGGGAAATAACGATGTCGATTTCCTTCGCGCCTGCGTCCACACTGGCTTTCACTTCGCGGAGGCGTTCAGGCAGTGGGGAGAGGCCAGCGGGGAAGCCGGTGGATACGGCAGCGACGGGAACGCCCGTGCCTTCCAGCGCGCGCACGGCGGTTTCGACCATTTCATGGTACACACAGACCGCGCCCGTGGTGATACGTTTGTCGGCCACACCGAGTGCTTCGAGGATGTCAGGGCGAACGGGATTCGCGGCTTTCGCGCAGAGGCGTTGCACGCGGCCTTCGGTGTCATCACCGTTGAGGGTGGTCAAGTCGATGCAGGTCAGTGCCTTCAGCAGCCATGCTGCCTGCCATTGCTTCTTCACGGTGCGACGCTTCGGCAGCGTGGCCGCGCGGCGTTCCACTGCGGTGAGGTTCACCTGCAGATCATCGATCCAGTCGAGATTAAGCGCGGTGCCGGGATTGCGGCTGTAGTTGTGGTGCAGCGGCAGGATATTGCCTGCAGTTTTCTCTTTTGCCATGATGTGCCTCATTTTAATGATGCGCCATTCTGGGGGAGAAACGGGCAAGCGTCAAGGCGGAAAAGCCTTGTTTCATGCTGCGTTGCGATACGCCGCGCTGGCTTATCGTTCAGTTGACTTTCACTT
>VGDC01000130.1 GCA_016869895.1 Alphaproteobacteria bacterium | reverse complement strand
GTTCTTCATGCTCACTTCGCCGCGCGCATCGTTCATTTTGTCGTAATCGCGGCGACCACCTGCCAGCGGTTTGGAATCGAACGGCGTGGCGTTGCGGCGGTCGGTGTAGCGTTTGGGCAGGGCATAAAGCGCCGCCACCTGTTCGCGCGCCAGTCGCACTTCCTGAAAATGCGCCCAAAGCGACAAAGCGCGCATCAGCGGTTGCGTCAAACGCCCTGCCAGCAGCAAGCAGGCGATGAGCGAACCCATGCTGATACTGCCGTTGATGACCAGCGGCGCACCCGCCACCACCACGGCGACCATCATGATCTGGCTCATGAACCCGCCCAGCATATTCGCCATGCCGTTGGTCATGGAGAGGGTATAGTCGCTGGCCGAGCCCTGAATCAGCAGGCGTTCATACAGCCGCTGCATCTTCGCTTCCAGCCCCAGTGCCTTCACCGAATGCAAGCCGCTGAGCATCTCGATGACACGCCCATAGCGATGGCTATCGCTTTCCTCACGCTGCCGCACGAGGGTGCGCATGTGCCGCCCCATCACCCAGATGATCATGCTGAACAGCACCAGCAGCAACATCGGCACCCAGACCACCGACCCCGCGAGATAGGCGATGAGTGCGAGGTAAATGACCATGAACGGCATATCCACGAAGGAACTGACAAGATGCCCCGCGTAGAAATCGCGCATCCTGCCGATGGCGGAAAGCCCTTCGAGGTATTGCCCTGCGCTTTGGCTGCCCGAACGCTTGAGGTCAGCGGAAAGGATACGGCGCAACGCCTCCTCCGAAGCCATTTGCTCGAACTGCGCGCCCGCCATACCCATCAGATAAGACCGAGCCACGCGCACCATCCATTCCGCCAGCACCGCCACCACCACGCCGAAGCCCAGCACCGCCAGAGTCGAAAGCCCGCCGTTCACAAGGATGCGGTCATAGACCTGCAAGGTCATCAGCGGCAAGGCGAGCGCCAGCACATTCGCTGAGAAACTCGCCAGCAGGACGGAGGCGAAATCCTTACGCGGGAGGACAAGGGGGATGTCGCGGGCGGCATCGAGGAGGGATTCACTGTTGGATTCCAAAGCGGTCATCACCGGCTTGGGAAGATCCATCGGAAACGTCGCGGTGTTTTCCATAAGGATTACCTGAAAAGGGTTAGGCAAGAAGTAGGCATCGGCAGAGGCGGCACAGGCAGGGCTTCCGCCCCGCCTGTGCTTTCTCACATCATCCGAAGAGATTACCGAAGATGGGCAGATGACCAAGGCCATGGCCACCATCAGCCGAAGGTGGAGGAGGCAGAGGTAGGCCGCCGCCGAGCACGTCTCCGAGGCCACCCGTCAAGCCGCCGACCACATCGCCCACTACAGGGTCAAGACCACCACCCAGCACATCACCGAGACCGCCGAGATCACCGCCATTCGAAATTCCATCCAAGACTCCTCCGATATCCGATAAGCTGCCGAGGTCGCTGAGTCCCCCCAGCACATCGGTACCCAACAAGCTCAGTTCCAGCCCGCCGCTCACGTCGAGCACATCGATGCCCAGCACATCCACATCCAAACCGCCGGAGGTGTCCGTGAAGCCGAGGTCGACACCCAGCAAGTCCGTGCCCAGCAGGTCTGCACCCACGCTCACGCCATCCGTGTTGAGGCCGACATCGGCATTCGCCACATCGCCCTCCAGCACATCGGCATGCAGCGTCAGGCCGTCTTCCGCCGTGATGTTGGGGATGACATTCACCAACTCGCCATTGCCGATTTCACTGCCGTTATTGGTGATGTCGATGAGGCTGCCGTCGTTCAGCAGACCGATGTTGAGCGGGCCAAGGTCGACGTTGATGAGCGTGCCGCCGTTGCCTTCACCGCCGAGGTTCAGCACATCGAGACCGAGGGCATCACTGCCCAGCGTGATGCCATCCTGCCCCAGCCCCACATCCAGCAAGTCCGCGCCGAGCGCGCCGAGGTCAACCTGAACACCGTCCTCACCCAGTCCTACACCCAGCAGGTCATCCCCCAGCAAGGTCGTATCCACCGAGAGGCCATCCTGCCCCAACCCCACATCCGCCGTCAGGATATCACCGCCGAGCACATCCGCGCCGACCGCAAGCCCATCCTGACCGAGGTCAAGCCCCACATCCACGATGTCGAGGTTCGTATCGCCCAGTTGCAGCCCCAAGCCGAGATCCGCATCCAATCCATCCTGATTCAGGTCGAGGCCGATGTCCGTCTGCACGCCGAGCTCATCCGCCACGGTCACGCCTAGGCCGACACCCAGATCGACACCGTTGGCCAGGTCGATATGCGTGCCATCGAGGTCGATTTCGAGAAGATTGCCCAAGCCGATGTTCACATCGCCGAGGTTGATGTCACCGAGGACGATGTCACCCAGATTGATGTCGCCAAGGCCGATATTGATATCGCCCAAGTTGATGTCGCCCAGATTAATATCGCCCAGATTAATATCGCCCAGATTGACATCGCCGATGTTGATGATGTTGTTCAGGATATTGCCCACATCACCGATATTGACGATATTGTTCACGATATTCGTCGTTCCCGTCACCAGATCGATGACGATATCCGGCGCATTATTCACCACATCGAGGTCGATATTGACGATGACGTCGCCTCCTCCACCACCACCCCCACCGTTGTAATAGTTATTGGTGATGTTGGTCGTGGTGTCATAGTTGTTGATGGTCACGTCACCGGCATTATTCGTCGTGGTGCTTGAACTCGTCGAAGTTGTGGTGGTGCTATTCGATGGATTGCTCGGTGTGACCGAATTGCTTTGCTGATAGGTGAAGGCATCTTCCGCTGAGGTGTTCGCGAGGAATGCAGGAGTACCACCGGCATCCTGCATCGATGCGCCGGAGGTTTCGCCCTCGCCATAATCCTTTGCGGTGGGTGCGTTGAATGTGTCTGTGCTGCCTTGGCCATCACTCTTCGCGACATAAGAGGCCTCTTCCGCACCACGGATGCGCGGTGCAGCGCCATCGGCATCCACAGTGGACGATTCCTCTGGTTGTTGCTCGACGATGTCTTTCTTCAGCTTCAGCTCTGTTTCCTGATAATTCAGGTTGCCGCTCCCGCTGACGTCATCGGTGGTGCTTTCCCAGCTATCCAGCTGGAAGAATTCCGCATCCAATGCGTTCGTCACTGTCTGCACGTTGGTTGTGTTGATGGCCATGGACCCCTCCTGTCATTTACCTTTCGGTTGTAGGGTAATCTTCTCATTCAACCATTAACAAAGGTTTAACGATTCACGAAATACAGTCTATTTTCTGGAGTGACCCATAGCGGGAAAAGCATCTTATATGCCTGATTATGAAGGGAAATTCATTTTTTACCAAGCTGCAATTAACGGTTGTAATTCAACCATTAACTTTTCATTAACCAAATTCATCGCCTTGATTTCATGCTATAAAAACGGCGTATAAAAAAATTGTGAGGATTATTTACTTTGAGTGATTTTTTCGATGTAATCGCGCAAATCGGCATAGACGGTCTTGATAAGGTCAAGCCGCGCGGATTTCTGAGCGGCAGTGAGATTCTCCGCCTCATATTCCGCCAGAGAGAGGCACGCGCAGAACTCCTGCGCGCCGATATTCAATGCCGACCCCCGCAACAGATGCAGCTGTTGCTGCCACAGTTTGGTATATGCATCACCCGCTTTTTCCGCTTCGGGCACATCCAACGCCGTAAGCACATCCTCCGCCGTGCGCAGGAAAAGCCCCAGCAGCATGCGCAGCATGTCCTCATCTCCGCCGATATTGTCGAGCATGGCGTCTTTGTCGAAAGGTGCGGGGTGCTGGCTGTCGGGGGTCATGGCGATGTCCCTGTCTGAAATTCTGGGTGGAATTGAATGTGGATGCATCCTATAGTAGTATATGATACACAAACACAACCCATTCAGCAAGCCAGACCCGAAAGGATCGGATATGACCGAAGCTCAGGCGCAACCGTATGAACTTCCCTCCTTCGAGCAAGCCAGCAGGAAACTTGCGGTGATGCACGCAGAGCAGCGCAACACCATCTCCGAGTTGCAGTCCATGCTCCGCCAGCGCGACGATTTCCTTGCGAATATCAGCCACCAGCTGCGCACCCCGCTTTCGTCCATCATCGGTTATAGCGAGTTGCTGGAAGGCGGCCAGCACAACGCCATCGCCGCGAATGAGGAATACCTCCACGCCTTGCAGGATGCCGCGCGCACCATCCTTTCCATCCTTGGCGATATGCCCAGCCTTACCGCCGCCACCCCCGCCACATGGGTGCCCCAGACCAAAGCGGTGGATTTGCGCATCCTTGTGCCGCAGCTGGAAGGGTTCTTCACCTATGAGGCGAAGAAGAAAGACCTCGCATTCCGCATCCATTGGGATGAAGCTATTCCCTCTTCCCTGCTCGCCGATGCCGCGCGGATACGGCAGGTGTTGTTGATTCTCACGCATAATGCCATCCGCTTCACCGAATCGGGGCGCGTCAGCGTCGATTTCTCGCTGCAAGGGTTGCATCCGCAACGTGCCACCCTGCGTGTGACCGTGCAGGACACGGGCATCGGCCTTTCCGAAACACAGCTGCACAACCTCTTCTCCCCCTCGCCGGAAGGCCGCAGATTCGGTCGCGCAGGCGGCAACCTGCTTTTGGCGAAACAAGCGGTGGAATGGCTGGGCGGAAAATTGCAGGTGGAAAGCGTGTTGGGTCAGGGCAGCAGTTTCAGCTTCCTGCTGGAATTGCCCGTCGCCGCGCAATCCGCACCAGTGGTGGAAGAGAAACCCGCTCCCCCACAACAGAACACTTCCACATGGAGCAAACTGCGGGTGCTGGTCGCTGACGACCACGCCATGAACCGCGACATGCTGCAAGCCATGCTGCGTAAGCTGGGGGTGGTGAACACCGACACGGTCTCCAGCGGTGCGGAAGCCATCGAGCGATGCTCATCGGGGCGTTATGACCTCGTATTGATGGATTGCCAGATGCCCGATGTGGATGGACTGAGTGCTGCGAAACGCGTGAAGCTTCAGCCGCAGAACCGCGCATTGCCCATCATCGGCATCACGGCGGATGTGCTCAAGCTGGACAAAGCGAATTGCATGGCGGCGGGCATGGAGGATAGCTTCACCAAGCCTGTCTCCCTCGCTACGCTGGGGGAAATCCTCACCCGCTGGGGAAAGTCCTGAACAGCCTCAGTTCAGCACATAGCCCACTTCGCCGTGCTGGGTCTCGTCGAGCCCTTTGGCTTCTTCCTCTTTGCTCACGCGCATGCGCACGAAAATGCGCAGCAGCTTCAGCACGATATAGGTGGCGATGGCGGAATAGGCGATGACCGCCGCGCTGGCGATGAGTTCCGCCCAGAGCAGTGCAGCATTGCCATAGAACAGTCCATCCGCTCCGGCGGGGTTGACGCTGGTGGTGGCGAATAGCCCCGTGGCGATCGCACCCCACAGACCGCCCACACCGTGGATGCCGAATGCGTCGAGCGAATCGTCATAGCCCAGTTTCGGCTTTACGATAGCCACTGCGAGGTAGCACACCAATCCGCCGCCAAGGCCGATGACGATGGCCGAAAGCGGGGTGACGAATCCGGCGGCGGGGGTGATGGCCACAAGGCCGGAAACCGACCCGCTGATGATGCCCAGCGCAGTGGAGCGGTTCTTGTGCCAAAGCTCGATGGCATACCATGCGAAACCACCCGCCGCAGCGGCGATATTGGTATTGGCGAAGGCCAGCGCAGCCAGCTCATTCGCGCCCAGTGCCGAACCCGCATTGAAGCCGAACCACCCGAACCACAAGAGCGACGCGCCCAGCACCGTCAGTGGCAGGTTGTGCGGGCGCACTTCTTCCTGACGATTCGCGCGGATGCGGCGACCCAGCACTAATGCCGCGACCAAGCCCGCCACGCCGGAGTTGATATGCACCACCGCGCCACCCGCGAAATCCAATGCACCCAACTGCGCGATCCACCCGCCGCCCCACACCCAATGGGCGACAGGGGCATAGACCACGGTGATCCAGATGATGGTGAACGCCAGCACAGGGCCAAGGCGCACGCGTTCCGCGAATGCGCCGGTGATGATGGCGGCGGTGACCACCGCGAACATGCCCTGGAACGTGGCGA
>VGDC01000129.1 GCA_016869895.1 Alphaproteobacteria bacterium | reverse complement strand
GCACCCGCAACCCGGAAGAAGCGCATGTGGAGTTCCTGCGCGGCGTGGGCAACCCTGTGGCCTTCAAAGTCGGCCCCAGCATCACCGAAGAGGATATGCTGCGCCTCTGCGACACGCTGAACCCGGAGAACGAGCCCGGCAAACTGACCCTAATCGCCCGTATGGGTGCGGGAAAAGTGGCGGAAAAGCTGCCGCCGCTGGTACGCGCCATTAAGCGCGAGGGCAAGAATGTCGTGTGGTCCTGCGACCCGATGCACGGCAATATCGTCAAATCACCGAACGGCTACAAAACCCGCAAATTCATCGACATCCTCAGCGAAGTGCGCCGCTTCATGGACGTGCATAAATCCGAAGGGACTGTCGGCGGTGGTGTACATTTCGAAATGACCGGACAGGATGTGACCGAGTGCCTAGGCGGCGCACAGGCGATTTCCGAACTGGATTTGAGCGATCGTTACCATACCCATTGTGACCCGCGCCTGAACGCATCGCAAAGCCTGGAACTGGCTTTCCTGATTGCAGAAGAGTTGAAAAGAAACCATTAAGCCTTGTTTTGCCCCGTGAAAATCTTCTGATTTTCACATGGACGACGCTTTGCTGGCTCAAGGCTGGCTCGGCCTGCTGGCCTCGCCCACAACCTAATTAACGGCACAAAAAAGGGGCTTCCAACCGGAAGCCCCTTTTTTAGCTCAAAGCCATAATGGTGCGACAAAAGCAAAGAATGCCCCTGTCAGGTATATCGCCACGGAAAAGCCATATACCCAAGCATTGATGCGACGAAGTCGCATACACATCTTCGCCTGCGCCGCATCGACAGGACAGGGCTTGTTCCGCGCTCTCCATTGGAAAACACCTGCGACCAGTAGCAAAACTCCTGCCAGCACAAACAGCCAGAGTTTATAGCGACTCAAGGCCACCAACCAGGGCGCAGTTGACACCACTCCTGCCAGCACCGCCCCCGCCCCGATGGAAACCAACAGGGCGGGCAAAGCACAGCAGACAAGCGTTCCCGCCGAAGTGAAGAGACTCACCACCGGCAGGAACACATCTTTTTTACCGTAATCATTCATTCGGACATCCTTTCTCGACGGAAATCATATCGTAACCCGCATTGGTGATGAGCTGCTTTAGCTCAGCTTCCTCCAACTTCTGTCCGGCCTTCAGGACAAGATGGATATTTCCCGCATCTAAATCGACCTTAACGTCTTCCACTTCTTCACGTTTGCCGAAGGTCTTTTCAATGGAGCGTGCGCAGAAGTCACAGACCAGCCCCGTGACTTTTACATCAAGCGCGTTACATTCCTCCGCGGCGAAGGCAGGAGTGGTGATCATCAAGGCAAAGATTGTCAGTATATATTTCATGGATTGATTCCTTTTTAGAATTGCAAAGTGAGGTTGAAGAGGACATCGCCTTTATCGCTGATGCCCAGTTCGCCGAGGTAGTCACCTTTGAAAAGGCGCACCATCGGCGTGAGAGTGAAGGTGTCTTCACGGGTGGGGTTATGGGACACTTCTAGCATTAGCCAAGTGTGGAGGTCGCCGTATCCGCCAATGTAGGGAGCGATACCGACCCGTGCCTTCTGCATTAAGAAATGGTCAATATCACCCGCCTCCACATAGCGGTTATCGTAGGAAGTATAGTAGCGGCGGTCTTCCCAATCGGCAGAAAAACCAAGCGTTGCCGCGGGTTCGCTTTTACCGTCCCACGCGCCGAAATCGCTATAGGCGACCCCCACCGCGCCTCTCAGATAAATATTGGCCTGAGAAGACGGGAGATTCCAACGTTTGGCAAGCCAGTTGGCATTCACTCCGTGGAATTGCCAGTCTCCATCTCGCCAGTATTCCCCCAAATATCCCAGCGCATAGCGATGGGTCGGGGAAAAGCCGATTTCTAAACTGTGGCTGTCGGCATCATTAGTCTGCATGGCCATCCACCCTCCGGCATACGATACCGGACGGGCATAGGCCGGGGCAGCTTGCCACGCAAAGGCGCAACAAGCCGCGAAGGCTAGTACGTTTTTCATCTCAGAATCCTAAATAAAGTTCAGGGAAAGAACGGATATTCAGGATGTAATCTTGGGGGGAGTTTCAATGGGCGGGGAAAGATCAAGGGCAAGCCGTGTCAATTCCGCATCGGACTTAGAAACAGGCAAGGCTATATCTTTAAAGTCAAATTGCGGCAGGCTCATTGACTGGAGGCTGCATGCACATTGGCAGCCCTTTTGCGCAATCTTGGCAGAATCTTTCCCGTCATGCTGACTGCTATGGTCGGCGGCTTTCTCATGACAGGGCATTGCCTTTTTCTGCGCCTCAGGAGCCATCTCATGTGGTGTATAATCGCTCTTGCAGCAAAGCATCCCGCCTGCAACGGAAGCCGTCGCAAAGAACAAACAGGTCAGCAGAACAGTTATGAAGCGCAAAAAAGCCATACGCTACTATACCCCCCTACTGATAAAAAAGGAAGGGCTGCTTAAAAGCAGCCCTTCCTGATGCCTCAGACAAAGACGCTTATGCGTTAGCTGATTTCTTCTGAGCGGCGAGCTCTTCGGTGATGTCTTCGCCGGTCTCCTGATTCACGACTTTCATGGACAGGCGAACCTTACCACGAGGGTCGATCTCAAGGACTTTGACTTTGACTGCATCGCCTTCGTTGAGCACGTCGGTGACTTTCTCAAGGCGTTTCGGCACGATTTCGCTGATGTGCACGAGACCGTCGCGGCTGCCCATGAAGTTCACGAATGCGCCGAAATCGACGATCTTCACGACTTTGCCTTCATAGATGTGACCGATTTCAGGAACCGCCACGATGCCATAGATCATGTCGAGGGCTTTCTTGCCGGATTCCTCGTTCACAGCGGAAACGCGAACGGTACCATCGTCCTCGATATCCACCTTCGCGCCGGAGACTTCGCAGATCTCGCGGATGACCTTGCCACCGGAACCGATGACTTCGCGGATTTTGTCGCGCGGAATCATGATGGTGGTGATTTTCGGTGCATTGGAGTTCACGCTGTCACGGGAGTGAGCGATCGCTTTCGCCATTTCCGCAAGGATGTGCTTGCGGCCTTCATGCGCCTGTGCGAGGGCAACCTGCATGATTTCCTTGGTGATGCCATCGATCTTGATGTCCATCTGCAATGCGGTGACACCGTGATCGGTACCGGCAACCTTGAAGTCCATATCACCGAGGTGATCTTCATCGCCGAGGATGTCGGAAAGCACCACGAATGCGTCTTCATCCTTGATGAGACCCATGGCGATACCCGCGACTGGTGCGTGCAAAGGAACGCCCGCATCCATCATCGCCAAAGAACCACCGCAGACGGAAGCCATCGAGGAGGAACCGTTGGATTCGGTGATTTCCGAAACCAGACGGATGGTGTAAGGGAACGCGTCTTTACCGGGGAGCAAGCCACGCAGAGCACGCCAAGCGAGTTTACCGTGACCGATTTCGCGGCGGCCAGGAGCACGCAGCATGGTAGCTTCACCTACGGAGTACGGAGGGAAGTTGTAATGCAGCATGAAGTTTTCGCGGTAATCGCCATCGACGGTGTCGATGATCTGTTCGTCCTGCGAGGTGCCGAGGGTCGCCACGACCAGTGCCTGCGTTTCACCACGGGTGAACAGCGCGGAACCGTGCGCGCGCGGCAGAACGCCGACTTCGCACTCGATGCGACGGACATCGGCAAGGCCACGACCATCGATGCGCTTTTTGGTCTCGATTGCCTGACGGCGAACGATTTTCGATTCCAGCTTCTTCAGCAGGTCAGCCACTTCGGTTTCGCTCGGCACTTCGAGGCCAGCTTCACGGTCAGCAGCGAAAGCGGCTTTGGTGGCCGATTTTACGTTGCTGAGAGCCGCAACGCGCTCTTGCTTCACGGTGAGTTTGTACGCATCGCGCAGACCCGCTTCAGCAACGCCGCTGAGCTTGTCGAGGATGTGCTTCTCGGTGGTTTTTTCCTGGATTTCCCATGGCTCTTTCGCCGCTTCTTCAGCCAGCGAGATGATCATGTCGATGACAGGCTGCATCTGCTCGTGACCGAAGACGACCGCACCAAGCATGACTTCTTCAGAAAGCTCTTTCGCCTGCGATTCGACCATCAACACGGAAGAAGCAGTACCGGCGACGACGAGGTCGAGATCCTGTTCAGCCATCTGGGCGAGGGTCGGGTTGAGGATGAATTCACCGTCTTTGTAACCGACGCGCGCGCCGCCGACAGGACCCATGAAGGGGATGCCGGAAAGGGTGAGCGCAGCGGATGCGCCGACGAGGGCGACGATGTCACCGTTGTTTTCCGAATCATGGGAAAGCAGGGTGCAGGTGACTTGGGTTTCATTGCGGAACGCATCATGGAACAGAGGACGCAGAGGGCGGTCGATAAGGCGGGAGGTCAGCGTCTCTTTTTCGGTAGGACGGCCTTCGCGCTTAAAGAAACCACCGGGGATTTTGCCCGCAGCATAGGTCTTTTCGATGTAGTTCACGGTCAATGGGAAGAAATCCTGACCGGGTTTAACGGCTTTCGCAGCGACGACGTTGACCATCACCACGGTATCACCGTAGCGGGCGAGAACGGTTGCGTCTGCCTGGCGGGCGATTTTGCCCGTTTCCAAAGACAGCGTACGGCCGCCCCACTGAATTTCACGTTTTGTAACTTTAAACATTTATAGCAATCTCTCTTTTCTTACAATCGCCTGGCTTTTTCCAGGCTTCGAATCAACCCAGCCTCCCGCCTATCGGGAGTTTGGGGTAGTCGTAGAAGTGAGAAAGGCACCTTCGGAAACCTTGGGTGCCTTTCTCGAACGTCTTATTTTCGGATACCAAGCTTTTTGATGAGCGTCTGGTAACGGTCTTCGCTTTGAGCCTTGAGGTAGTCAAGGAGGCGGCGGCGACGGCTCACGAGAACCAAGAGACCACGGCGGGAATGGAAATCCTTCTTGTGGCTCTGGAAGTGTTCGGTGAGGTTGCGGATGCGCTCGGTGAGAATCGCCACTTGTACTTCGGCAGAGCCGGTATCGCCTTCAGCGGTCGCGAATTCTTTGATGAGTTCCTGTTTACGTTCGTTGGTAATCGACATCGTTCACTCCTTTACAGTTTGAACAGTTCTTGGAAAATTCCCCGTGTCCCTCGCGTATTACGCCAGAAACACCCTGACCGTTTTCAGCGCGCCTTCTTCCGCTTTCGCGATTAGGGCGAGCCTTCCGTCACACAGCACTTGAACGATGGTTCCTTCTGGCATCGGAGATGGCAGGGGTATCGTCTGACCTTGGGACAGGCGGCGAGCGCTCATAGGATCCAACTCGACTGCCGGGATGTCGTCCAGCACCGAGGCGATGGGTAAGAGCCTCTCATTAACGGCGGCACTATGCACTAATTCTTCCAGTTTTTCCAGCGAAATCGCATTGTTTTCGTGGAATTTTCCCACCTGCGTGCGGCGTAGCAGGGTGACATGGCCGTAACAGCCCAGCACGCGCCCCAAATCGCGGGCTATGGAGCGCACATAGGTGCCTTTTCCACAAGCCATTTCAAAGGTGGCGGATTCGGCATCAAGCGAGAGTAAAATCAGCGATTGCACCTGCACAGGGCGGGATTCCATCACCAATTCCTCCCCTGCCCGCGCGCGGTCATAGGCGCGCTGTCCATCCACCTTGATGGCGGAGAATGCCGGAGGGGCTTGCATGATGTCGCCCGTGAACTGCGGCAATGCGGCAAGAATCTGTGCTTCGGTGGGGCGGGAACCGCTGGTCAGCGTCACTTCGCCTTCAAGGTCGTCGGTGGTGCGTTCGGCACCCCATGCCACGGTGAATTGATAGGTTTTGGTGTTCGCGGCGACGAATTGGAAAGCCTTGGTCGCCTCGCCCAGCGCGAGCGGCAGGATGCCGGATGCCAGCGGGTCGAGCGTGCCGCCATGGCCGATTTTCTTGGGATTCAGGAGACGTTTCACCCGCCCGACGGCTTGGGCGGAGGTGATGCCCAGCGGCTTATCGAGAACCAGCCAACCATTCCAATCCTGTGGAGGAAGTTTAGTCCTCGTTGTCTGCTGCGTCATCTTCGTCTTCCCGCGCCAAGTCTCCACGGACTTTCGGGTTATTCAACAAGACGTTGATGCGGTTCGCTTCATCGAATGAGTTATCCAGCTGGAAACCGAGA
>VGDC01000128.1 GCA_016869895.1 Alphaproteobacteria bacterium | reverse complement strand
ATTCCACCAGAAGACGAAAATGTTACCTGTTTACTCGTAACAACCTTCGTGGGCTTTTGAGAGAAATTAGGAGGCACAACCAGAGCCAGAACCAAAAGAATGAGATGGGGAAGATAGCGTATCATCGTGTCACCATAAGTGAGGGATTTGCCATCCGTGCGAACAACCTTGATTTTGCAGATGATTTTTCCGATGGTCGCGCCTCGGCGCTTGTGCATCACAATGACGTATAAAGCGAATAGCGCGGTCACTGCTAATTGCCAGAACATGACGTGGTCTGCAAAATCAGTAATGTTGACCGCCCCACCCTGCATTTTTGGAACCATGAAGGTCACGACAATAAAATGCATTCCCGCAATGGTCATCAGAAGATAAATGGCAAAATCGATGATGAAAGCACTCAGCCTTCTGCCGAACCCCGCGAAATAAAATTTGGGATACTGGTTTACATCTCGCAAATCGATGGGCTGATAGGCTTCAGAAACGCTCATGCTATTGTTCTTTCTTTTGTGAGGGAAGTTTTTATGACTGCCGTTCCTGCTAGCAGGTCATGGGGAGCGCGGCGTTGGGAGTTCGTGAATATCCACGCAAAAGAGCCTACCACCCACGTAATCCCTATCATGTTCCACACACGCATCAAGTCAAACGTAATGGCAGGCGCGAAACCTTTCAATTCGTTTATCTTGTTCACATCACCTATGAACGTAATCAATATGCTTCCAATCATGAATATGATATATGGCAGGAAGCGTAATGACGCATCCAAATACGTGATAGGGCTACCATCTATTTTTATCAGTTTGATGCCGGAGAGAATCTTTCCGTAAGATGCTGATGAGCGTTTGCTAGTGCGAATTATGAATATACTAAACAACACAGCGGCCAAAGTGTTTGTGGTCAACACGCCAAACATAAGAGATGTGTGCGTTGCTATAGAGAGTTCAAGCTTCTCAGCGGGGGTTAATCCCGAACCGGATTTGAACGCACCGTTGTGGTGAAGTGCCATCATTGCGCTGATGGCGGTCAATGCAAAGCGGAAGATATAAAACATCAGCCAATCTATTAAAAGCGCGCTGAGCCTTTTAAGAGGATTGGCCAAGTTCAAATCAGTCGTAAGTCCTTCGGTTCTATTCATTTTGTATTTTCTAAACTGCAGCAGCCAAATCTTCGCCGTTCAATACTTTTTCGATGAGTTTCGCGCTGTTGGCTGTACCGAAGAGGGCGAAGAAGCTGCCCATGCGCGGGCCTTGGCTCTGGCCGAGCAGCGTCTCATACAACGCTTTGAACCAGTCGCGCAGGTTCTCGAAGCCCAGCTCCGTGCCGATGGCGAAGACCTTGGTCTGTAGCTCATCTGCATCGGTTACATTCGCGCCTTCGCCGCGCAGGTATTCCGCCAGTTGCTGCAATCCTTTGCGCTCCAGATCGGTGGGTGCGCGGTACTGCTTCGTGGGCTTCACGAAGTCGTGGTAATAGAACACCGCGTGTTTGGCGAGTGCATCCAGATAGCGGTGGGTGGCGGGGGTCGCGCCGGGCATGTATTTGCTGATGAAGCCCCAGAGCACGCTTTCGTCTTCGGGGTTGCAAGCGGCGGCGAGGTTCAGCAACAGCGTGAAGCTGAGGTTGCCCACGCCGAGTTCTTCCGGTGAGGGCGGGTTGCCGTTATGGATATGCCAGACGGGGTTGGCGAGGCGTTTGTCTTCATCCTCGTTCTGGTATTTGGCGAGGAAGGTGAGGTATTCATCCACCGCGCGGGGGATGACATCAAAATACAGGCGCTTGGCTTTGCGCGGCGATTGGAACATATATAGCGCGAGGCTTTCCTGCGGCGCATAGCGCAGCCACTGGTCAATGGTCAGGCCATTGCCTTTGGATTTGCTGATTTTCTGGCCGAGTTCATCCAAGAACATCTCGTAGCAGAATTGCTCCGGTGCTTTGCCGCCGAGGATTTCGCAGATGGCGGAATAGACCTTGCCGTTGGCGAGGTGGTCTTTGCCGTACATCTCATAATCCACGTCCAGAGCCGCCCAGCGCATGCCCATATCGGGTTTCCACTGCATTTTCACATGGCCGCCGGTGACGGGCAGGGTCACTTCCGTGCCGTCTTCATCGTCGAAGGTCACGGTTCCCGCTTCCGTATCCACCTTCTTCATGGGGACGTATAACACACGACCCGACTTGGGCGACACGGGCAGGAAGGGGCTGTAGGTCTGCTGGCGTTCTTCGCCCAGCGTCGGCAGCATCACGCCCATGATGGCATCGTATTTCTTCGCGGCGGCGAGGAGTGCGGCGTCATAATCGCCGCGCTGGTAGTTATGGGTGGCGGAGCGGAATTCATACTCGAACCCGAAATGGTCGAGGAATTTGCACAGGCGGGCGTTCATGTGCTCGCCATAGCTCGTATGCGTGCCGAAGGGGTCGGGCACGGCGGTCAGCGGCTTTTGCAGGTTCGCTTCCAGCATCTCCGGCTGGGGCAGGTTCTCCGGCACTTTGCGAAGGCCATCCATATCATCGCTGACGCAATACAGCTTCGTCGGCCAGCCGGTCATCGCCTCCAGCGCGTGGCGCACCATGGTCGTGCGAGCGACCTCGCCGAAAGTGCCGATATGCGGCAGGCCGGAAGGGCCATAGCCCGTCTCGAACAGCACATAGCCCTTCTCCGGCATCTGGCCGTGGTAACGGTCGATGATCTTTTTGGCTTCCTCGAAAGGCCATGCTTTGCTGGCGAGGGCTTTTTCGATGTCTATGGGCATATGCTGTTCCTCTATGTTGCGGCGCAATTTACCCTTTTTGCGTTGTTTCGTAAACCATTTGCATTAAGATGCGCAAAAATTAATCAAAGGGAAATTGCATGAAAACCATCATCGAACCATTCCGCATTAAAATGACCGAGCCCATCAAGCCCTCCACCCGCGCTCAGCGCGAGGAGAAGCTGAAGGCCGCGCATAACAACGTGTTCCTCGTGGATGCGGAAGACGTGACCATCGACCTGCTGACGGACAGCGGCACGGGCGCGATGTCTGCCCAGCAATGGGCGGCGATGATGCTGGGCGATGAATCCTATGCGGGTTCGATTTCCTGGAAGAAATTCGAATCCACCGTGCGCGACATCACGGGTTTCAAGTATATCTTCCCAACCCACCAAGGCCGCGCGGCGGAGCGCATCCTTGCGGGCGCGCTCTTAAAAGCGGGCAATGTCATCCCCAATAACAGCCATTTCGATACCACCCGCGCGAATATCGAGTTCGTGGGCGCAATCGCGGAAGATTTGCTGACCGATGACGGCAAGAACCCCGCTTCCACCGCGCCGTTCAAGGGCAATATGGATTTGGGCAAGCTGGAAGCGGTCATCGCCAAGCACGGCGCAGAGAACATCCCCTTTGGCATGATCACCGTCACCAACAACTCCGGCGGCGGACAGCCCGTTTCGCTGGCGAATATGAAGGCCGTGAAGGAGCTTCTGAACCGCCACAACATCCCGCTCATCATCGATGCCTGCCGCTTCGCCGAGAACGCCTATTTCATCCAGCAGCGCGAAGAAGGCCAGAAAAACCGCACGTTGACGGAAATCGCGCAGGAGATGTTCAGCCTCGCGGATGCCTCCACCATGTCGCTGAAAAAAGACGGTCTGGTGAATATCGGCGGATGGCTGTGCTGCCATAACGAAGCATGGGCGGATAAGTTTCGCAACCTGCTCATCCTCACCGAAGGTTTCCCGACCTATGGCGGCCTTGCGGGTCGTGATTTGGAGGCCATCGCCGTGGGTCTGCGCGAGGCACTGGAGCCGGATTATCAGGAATACCGCAACGCCACCATCCGCTATATCGCCAGCCGCCTGACCGAGCGCGGCATCCCCATCGTCAAGCCTGCTGGTGGACACGCGGTGTTCTTGGATGCCAAAGCCTTCCTGCCGCATATCCCCTCTTCCGAATTCCCCGGCATTGCGCTGGTGAACGCGCTGTACCTTGCGGGTGGTGTGCGCGGGGTGGAGCTTGGCTCGGTGATGTTCGGCAAGCGCAACCCTGAAACGGGCGAAGAGACCCCATCGGTCATGGAGCTGGTGCGTCTGGCATTCCCGCGCCGTGTGTACACCCAGAGCCATTTTGATTACCTCATCGAGGTCATCGAGGAAGTCTGGGAGAAGCGCGACAGCTTGAAGGGTGCGCGCATCACTAAGCAGCCGCCGTTCCTGCGCCACTTCACGGCGCATTTCTCCCCTATCTAGGGCTTGCTGCAAACGCGGGTTTCTTGCGCTTCCGCTGCTCACGTACCTTCATGTACGCTGCGCTGCGGTTCTCAGAAACGCGCATTTTCGCTTACGCCCTAGCGAGGAGAGGTTTGAGGTGTTGTGATTAGCCGATAGCCCTCGGCGCGTTCTTCATCAAATCTTCGGCAGAGAGCTGATAATCCGCCTCTTCCCAGAGGGTTTCCAGCTTCTTGAGCGCATCGCCCAAGGCCTTGCCTTCGGAGAACCCCTTGGATTTCAGCATCGCTCCAGTGATGGGGAAGGTGGGGATTTCCCACGTTTCCGCCAGTTTCAGCTGGGTGGAGAATGTCTTGCCCTGCTCGGCGGCAGCCAGCGTCACCAGCTGCATATAACGCTCCTTGCCGAGGCTGCGCAACAAACGCTTCAGCAGTTTCTCGTCCCACGCGCCGATGTCGTCCAGCTTCGCGGCGATAAGCAGCATCAGCGTGTCGCGCAGCGCGTTCGACAGCTTCCAGCGTTGCACCAGCGCATCGGTGGCCTTGGGCGAATCGGGCATGGCGCGCAGCAGTGCGCTAAGGCGCAGTATAGGGTCTTGCAGGCGTTTCACGGCAGCAAGCGAGGCTTCCGTGGTGCTAAGGCCGATATGCACCAGCACCCCCTCTTTCTGCATGATGCCCAGCGCATAGGACGCGGTTTTCGCCTCCAACAAGCGCAGCATTTCGGATTGGATGCGCTCGCCGGAGAGCGACTCGACCAGCTTGGCCTTTTCCGCGCAGGCTGTCAGACTGCGGTATTCAAAGGGGGGCTGGCCGTAATGCGCGGAGAAGCGGAAGAACCGCAGAATGCGCAACGCGTCTTCCTCGATGCGTTTGCGCGGATCGCCGATGAACCGCACGATGCCGCTTTTCGCGTCTTCCAACCCGTTCCAATAATCCTGCACTTCGCCATCCAACCCGCAGGAAAGGGCGTTCATGGTGAAGTCGCGGCGTGCTGCATCGGCCTTCCAGTCATGGGTGAAGCGCACCACCGCGTGGCGACCATCCGTCTCCATATCCTCGCGCAGTGTGGTGATTTCAAAGGGGATGCCATCGACGATGGCCGTCACCGTGCCATGCTGCAATCCCGTGGGGATGACGCGTAACCCTGCGCCCAGCAAGAGCGACATGGTTTTCTCTGGGCGGTGGGAACAGGCGATGTCGAGGTCGCCGATGGGGCGGTTCAGCACCGCATCGCGCACGCATCCGCCGATGAACCGCGCTTCGCCGCCTTCCTGCGAAAGCAGCGCGAACAGCTTCTCACAGGCGGAGAAATGCGGCCAGTTGGAGGGGGAAACGCGCATTTATTCGCTCTTTTCCGGCACGATCTGGGCGGGAATCAGCTTGCCGTCTTGCATATGCGCAGGCACATAGGTGCCGTCGGTGTGCTCGGCGGTCAACCCCAGCAGCAGGAATCCACAGATGGCCAGCAGGATGCTCGCCGCCACTGCCCAGACCCAAGGGCCATCTTTCATGGCGGGCACAGGTTGACCGAGCTTCTTCGCTTTACGCCTGCGGTGGAGCATCCACAACACATAGACGATGAGCGGCAGGGTGACAGGCCAGAAACGGCTGATGAGCAGGCGAAGCATCGGGTGTTATCCAAGATCGAGCGGGAAGAACTTTCCGGCTGATTCTATACCCCGTTTACCTTCGCGCAACTGTCCATCGGCCAGCAGCAGCTCCACCAGCTCATAATAGGCATTGCGGGTGAATTTTGCGTCCAGCCCGTCGCGTATTTCGACGTAAGGCACGAGGTCGCCGGTTTCGGGGTCTTTGCGAAGCGTCAGTGGGTGCTCGGCATCCACGGAAATCCACTCGTTCACATTGGTCTTGAGGCACAGGGTCTGCACGCCGTCCAAATCGCGCTGGCGCAGGGCGATGATGGTGAACGGCGCATCCTCGACCACGATGGAGCATTTCTCCACGGGGGTCTTCAGCCAATATGCGCCATCGGCATCGCGTGTGAGGATGGTGGAGAACATCC
>VGDC01000127.1 GCA_016869895.1 Alphaproteobacteria bacterium | reverse complement strand
ACAATCGCTTCTCCTCCGCTGAATATCAGGATATGATCATCCATCGGCGCGCATTGGCCACCAATGAACGCGTGTTGCTCGACCAATACCTCGCCGCGAAATATAACCGTGTTCTCAGTTATGGTTCGGCCACCACCGCCGCGCAGGAAGTCGCAGCCGCGACCCATGCCACCACGGGCTATTCTGTATTCACCACGGATTATCTGGAGCACCTCTCCCAAACGGCGGATGTCACCCTGAAAGCCACGAAAAGCGGCGGCACAGGAGGCAACATCACCCTTGACCTGAAGGGTGATTCCCTCGACTTCACCACCGCAAGCCGCAGCCTGACGCTCGATGCGGAGGGGAACATCACCACCGCGAGCACAGGCAGCATCACCACCAATGGCGGCAACATCACGTTCAAGGCGCTGGACGGCATTCTGTTCAACCATGCTTTCAGCCTGTTGACGAATGGTGGCAATATCAACATGAACAACAACGTCACCATGGCTGGCGGCGCACAGGCATGGAACGCGGGCACAGGTAATGTCAGCGCGGCGGGAACCATCAACGGTGCGCAGAACCTGACCATCACCGCCGAAACCGTCACCCAGAGCGGGGCATGGGGCGGCACGACGCCCATCAATAACCTGCTGGTCACCGCCAATACCTTGCAGGCCAATGCATCGGGCATCACCACGACGAACTCGCTGCGCATCGATAGCGGGGTCGTGCTGGGCGCGAACCAGAACTGGGTGTCCAACGCAGGTCAGGTGCGCATTACCGGGCGGATGAACGGCTTCTATTCCTTCACCGCCAATGCGGCGACGACCTTCAACAAAGGCACGAACTGGGGGGCTATCACCCCGCTGGCGGCCATCAATATCACCGCGCCGTCCATCACCCTCAACGCCTCGGATTTCATCACCAATAACGGCGACATCACCCTGAACGGCGCCGTGACGCTGTCCACCAACCAGAACTGGTCGGCGGGTACGGGCACGGTCACCACCAACGGCACGGTGAACGGCCCGCAGAATGTCACCGTCGATGCGGCGACGCTGAACATGGTGGGCGCATGGGGCGGCTCGGCTGCGCTGGCGGCAGTGAACCTGACCACGGCGAACAGCCTCAACCTGAAATCCATCCGCGCCAATGCCATCCGCGCGACGACGACGGGTGCGAACGCCGACATCACCGTGGCCGCAGGAGCGACGCTTGATGCGAGCAACACGTTCAACGCCATTCGCCTCGTTTCGGCGCGCAATTTCTATAATCTTTCGAGCAGTTCCTCCCTCTCCGCCCCGAATGGTTACTGGCTGGTCTATAGCGCCAATCCCGCAAATGACACCATCGGCGGGCTGAACAACGCCTATCGCCGCTTCTCCTGCACCTTCGGTGGTAGCTGCCCCACGCTGGGCACAGGCAACGGCCTGCTTTACACCTATACGCCCACGCTGACCATCACTCCCGCCGCGCTGAACCTGACCTATGGCGATGCTGCCCCGAACCTGAACGGCTATGCCTATACCGCCAGCGGCTATCTGGGCACGGATGCCTCCGCCGATACGCTCACCGGAACCCTCGTCGGCACCACGAATTACACCGCAGGCAGCAATGTCGGCACCTATTACGTGAACCATTCCTCTGGCACGCTTGCCTCCGCGATGGGCTATGCCTTCTCCTATGCTAATAATGCATCCGCCCTTAGTGTATTGAAAAAAGACATCACCGTTGCGTTCACGGGTGCGCTGAGCAAAGTCTATGGTTCGGCGAACCCGACCCTGGGTTACGGCGACTTCACCTTCACGGGTCTGGTGGATGCCTCGCACGATGCGCAATTCACCAGCATCACGCCGGACTGGAACGGGGTGACGGCGACGAGCAACGCAGGCAGCTACACCATCGGCGCGACCATCGCTGACACGGCGAATTACAACATCCTGACCAACACCGTGAGCGGCACGTTGGACGTGCTGAAGAAAGACATCACCGTTGCGTTCAGCGGTGCGCTGAGCAAGGTTTACGGCTCGGCGAACCCGACTTTGGGTTACGGCGACTTCACCTTCACGGGTCTGGTGGATGCTTCCCACGATGCCCAGTTCACCAGCATCACGCCGGATTGGAACGGGGTAACGGCGACGAGCAATGCAGGAACCTACACCATTGGTGCGACGATTGCCGATACGGCGAATTATAACATCCTGACCAACACGGTGAGCGGCACGCTGGACGTGCTGAAGAAAGACATCACGGTGGCGTTCAGCGGTGCGCTGAGTAAGGTTTATGGCTCGGCGAACCCCACGCTTGATTATACGAACTTCACCTTCACGGGTCTGGTCGATAACGCGCACAACGCTCAGTTCACCAGCATCACGCCGGACTGGAACGGGGTGACGGCGACAAGCAATGCGGGTAGCTACACCATCGGCGCGACGATTGCCGATACGGCGAATTATAACATCCTGACCAACACCGTGAGCGGCACGCTGGACGTGCTAAAGAAAGACATCACGGTGGCGTTCAATGGTGCTTTGAGCAAGGTCTATGGCTCGGCGAACCCGACGCTGGGTTACGGCGACTTCACCTTCACGGGTCTGGTCGATAACGCGCACAACGCCCAGTTCAGCAACATCACGCCGGACTGGAACGGGGTGACGGCGACGAGCAATGCGGCTAGCTACACCATCGGCGCGACCATCGCTGATACGGCGAATTACAACATCCTGACTAATACCGTGAGCGGCACGCTAGGCATCACCCAAAAGGCGTTGACCATCAAGGCAAATGATGCCACGCGCAATGCCGGACAGGCGAACCCCGCGTTCACCGCGACCTTCACTGGACTGACAGCATGGGACAGCCAGACAACGGCGGTGAGCGGATTGAACTATGCCACCCCCGCTAATTCGGCGAGTCCGGCAGGAATCTATTATATCCGTCCGCAAGGCGCGGTTTCCAACAATTACGCGCTGACTTTCGTGGATGGTGTGTTGACGGTGCTGGGCGTGACGCCACCACCGCCCGTGCCGCCTATCGATACGAACCTGCTGCCGAACACGGTCGTCATCTCTTCGCAGACGCCAGGCCGCGATAACTCGGCGCAGGGCGCGCCGCTGAATCTGGCGGAACCGAACCTGCTCGGCGCGGGCAAGCGCGCGACGGAGCGCGGCTGGCTGGCGGTTTCCCCAGAGTTGGATTGGCTGTTGAATACCGAATTGGAAGACCTCTATGACTGATACTCCCGTGCGTGACCTCATCGAACAGACGCTTGTGGCGCATTTTCCGCAGGCGCAGCTGATCATCCGCGATGATTCCCACAAACACGCGGATCATGCGGGCAGCCACCCTGAGGGTGAAAGCCATTTCCATGTGACGGTCATCGCGCCGGATTTTGCGGGGCAGGCGCGTATCGCGCGGCATCGCACGGTGAACGGGGTGCTGAAGACCCTGCTGAAAGAACGCGTGCACGCCTTGCAGATTTTCGCCTATACGCCGGAGGAATACGCGGCGCAGCGAGCCTGAGATATGGCCGCGACCCTCCGCTTCGCCCCTAGCCCGAACGGGCGGTTGCACTTGGGGCATGTCTATTCCGCGCGGCTGAACGCGGAGCTTGCGGAAAAGCTCGGCGGAAAATTCCTGCTGCGCATCGAAGACATCGACACCACCCGTTGTACCTCTGCGCTCACCGAAGCCTGCATGGATGACCTCGCATGGCTGGGTTTCCGTTGGGAAACGCCCGTGCGCATCCAGTCCGAACATTTCGCGGATTATGCCGCCGCACAGGCGCGCTTGATGGAGCAGGGCTTACTTTACCCCTGCTTCTGCACGCGCAGACAGGTGGAGGAAACAAGCACCGCCCGCGACCCCGATGGCGCACCGATTTACTCTGGAACCTGCAAGCACCTTGTGGATGCGCAAAGCCGTATCGCCGCAGGGGAGGCGCATGCATGGCGGCTGGATATGGCGAAGGCAATTTCCGCCCCGCTGGAATATGTCGCTTTTAGCCTGCCGGAAATGACCCTGACCGCCGTTTCCGCCGACCCTGCCGTTTGGGGCGATGCGGTGCTGGTGCGAAAAGATACCCCGACGAGCTATCACCTTTCCGTGGTGGTGGATGATGCGTTGCAGGGCATTACCCATGTGGTGCGCGGGCAGGATTTGGAGGCTTCGACATCCATTCATGTGCTGCTTCAGCAGCTGTTAGGGCTTCCAACCCCGCTTTATCATCATCATGAATTGTTGCAGGATGACGAGGGTCGCAAACTCTCCAAAAGCCTTTCCAGCCGAAGCATCACCGAACTCCGCGCAGCAGGGGAAACGCCCGAATCGGTGCTGGGTTTATTGCCCTAATACAACCCTTCCGAACAGCACCCATCGAATCTTTATGCTCCTGCGCGCCATGATGGAAGCATAACGGATGCAACCGATATGGGATTTCTATGCAGCGGAGTTTAAACAGCACGGCGCTTTTCGCGCCCGGAGTGAATTGTGAGCGCGTGGCGGTGGCCGACCATGCCACGCTTCTGGTGGATTGCGCCAATTATTACCGCGCTTTGCACGAGACCTTGCTGAAGGCCAAACGCAGCATCTTCGTGCTGGGGTGGGATATCGACAGCCGCATCCGTCTGGTGCGTGGCGAGGAATGCGCGCCGGAGACCTGCCGCTTCTTCGACCTCGTGCAGCATCTGGCCGAGAACAACCCCGATTTGCACATCTACCTGAACCGCTGGGATTACTCGCTTTTCATGGCGAGTGACCGCGAGTTGCTGGGCAGCTGGCGGTGGCGATACCATGCACTGCCGAACGTCCATTATTGTCTGGATGACACCACGCCGACGGGCGCGTGCCACCACCAGAAAGTCATCGTGGTGGATGATGAAGTGGCCTTCTGCGGGGGGATGGACATCGCCCTGAACCGCTGGGACAAGCGCGAGCATTACCCTTCCGACCATAACCGCATCGACCCCGGCCCGATAGACACGCAGCTCCACCAGTTCGAGCCGTATCACGACACGCAGATGGTCGTTTCCGGTGAGTTGGCACGTGAATTGGCGGCACTCGCGCGGATGCGGTGGAAGCGCGTCACGGGGCATGAGCCGCTTCCCATCGATTCGCGCCACAGCGGCGAGGAGCTGCCCGATGCATGGCCGGAGCATTTCCCGCCCGATTTCCGCAACGTGCCCGTCGCCATGTCCTTGACCTTGCCTGAGTGGGAGGACACGAAAGAGACCGTTCAGGTGGAGCGGATGTATCTGGATATGGTCGCGCAGGCGGAGAAGTTCATTTATTGCGAGAACCAGTTCCTCGCCCATGAAGGGTTCGCCCGCGCGGTGAACCAGCGGCTGCGCGAGAAGCCGGAATTGCGGGTGCTGTTCGTCAGTTCCTATAACCCCCAAGGGGTGATGGAGCGCAAAGCCCTGTGGGGTGGGCGCGTGCGTTTCCGCGACATCGTGGAATCCGGCGAGGTGGAAGACCGCGTGGCCTTCGCCTTCGTCACCAGCCAGACCAACGTCGCCAAGACCATCCGCATCCATTCCAAGCTGTCGGTGGTGGATGATAAATACCTGCGGGTAGGCTCGTCGAACCTCAACAACCGCTCCATGCTGATGGATACGGAATGCGACTTGATTCTGGCGGGGGACGATGCCGCCACCCGCAAGGAAATCGCCCATCGCCGCAATGACCTCATCCGCGAGCATACGGGGCGCGAGTTGGACGACATCCAAGCCATCATCGATTCCGACGAATCGCCCCATATCTTCTTCGAGCAGGTGGAACACAGCCGGCAGCACCTCTGCCGCATGAATGACGAGGTGTATCGCGACGAGAAATTCATCGATTTGGCGATTCGCCTCGCCGATCCCGTTAAACCCCTCCTACCCGCGCAGGTATATATGGCTTTGTCCCGCATCAATTTCCTCAAGCTCTTTCTCGTCATCGCGGTCATCGCCGCTTTCGCGCTCGCGTGGAAATACACGCCACTGGCGGAATACGCCACGCCGGAGCGCATCGTGCCGCTGTTGGAGCAGTTGCGTGAACAGCCCGGTGCTGTGCCCATCGCCATCGGCCTCTACGCACTGGCGACGCTGCTTTTCGTGCCGCATATGCTGCTGACGGGCGTCACCGTCATCGCCTTCGCGCCGCTTCAGGCATTCACCATCGTCATGCTTGGCTCCGCGCTCACTTCCGGCGCGGGCTTCAGGATTGGCGCGAAGCTGGGGCTGAACTCGCTGCGCGCACTGGTCGGCAATGCGGCGGAAACCATTTCCGGTTATGCGAAACGCGGC
>VGDC01000126.1 GCA_016869895.1 Alphaproteobacteria bacterium | reverse complement strand
GGGTGTGCCCCTCGAATCCACTGATGAGATGCCCCGCCGTCTCTTTGACGGACATGATGTCGTTGACCAGCACGGGCTCGGTATTCAGTGCGCTCCAGCTCTCGGCCTTCATCTTCTCTTCATTGCCGAGAACGAGATTCACCTCGCCGAGACCCGCATATTTCTGGGGGTTCACCTGCGCCGCACAGCCCGTGACGATGATATTCGCATTCGGGTTATCGCGCTTCGCACGGCGGATGGCCTGCTGCGCCTGTCGCTCCGCTTCTTTCGTCACCGCACAGGTATTGAAGATAATAGTATCCTTCAAACCCGCTTTTTCGGCATGCGCGCGCATCACCTCACTTTCGTAGGTGTTCAGACGGCATCCGAATGTGACGATTTCGATGGTCATAATTTAACGGTATTTTGGAATCACAATGACGGTAGAGCGAGGAACAGGCACTTTTTTCATCGATTCAGGGTAAAGTACCGGAGGCGACTTGATAATACGCTTAACAACCCGGCCACGAATTTCTTCCGGTATTTCGGCCTTGAACAACTCAAACTTATCTTCGATTTTCACGGATACGTATTGGTTTTCGACAAAACGATATTTGATGTTGCCTATATAAACGATTTCTCCGGGATTCACATCAAATACCATATAGGCTTTGCGGTCCTTACGCCCCCATGCGCCTATATTGGCAGAATGAGCTTTGTCATCTAAGAACGAATATACGGCATATTTTTGTGGATAGACCAAAGCCCAGCTTCGAACCGAACTAATCGCGAAATCCATCAAGGAATAGGCTGGAATACGAGAATCCTTAATCAGCTCCTTTGCTTTCTCAGCATTGGCATTCGGCACGGGACTTCCGCCGAAACGCACCCCTTCTTGGGTAGAATCGCCCCCTACAAGAAACGAGGAAACCGCTTGTGTGAACCCCTCACCATCTTCTTTCTCGATTTCGACCGTTCCCAATACGATTGCACGAGAAGTGTCGTTTTTTTGAACTTCTATAGCCTTTTCAAGTGTTGTGATGTGCTTGCCACCTGCTAGTTTAGCGCAACCACCAACCGTGACCGCCAAGCCGAAACAAAGCGCCAGCATCTGCAATTTTCTCATGGCTTCCAAATCCCTTCATAAACCACAGCCACAGGGCCGGTCATCAATACGGTCGATGTATCTTTCTGGGTGCTGCCGTTCCATTCGATGGTCAGCGTGCCGCCCGGAAGCTGCACATCCACACGTTCTTCCACCAAGCCTTTCAGCCGCGCCGCCACCGCCGTGGCGCATGCGCCTGTGCCGCAAGCCAGCGTTTCACCCGAGCCACGCTCCCACACACGCAGTTTGATTGAACGCGCATCCAACACCTGAGCCACCTCAATATTCGCCCGTTCCGGGAAAATGGCATCATGCTCGAATGCCGGGCCGATGCGATGCAAATCAACGGCATCCGCATTCTCCACAAAGAAGACCGCATGGGGGTTGCCCATGCTCACGGCCACCGCCTCGCTGACAGCCCCTTCTCGCAAGGCAAGCTTCATGGTATCCACCTCGTGCGCCAATGGAATCTCGTTCCAGCGGAATTTCGGCGCGCCCATATCCACCTGCACGGCCATTTCTCCAGCGCGTTTGCAATGCAGAATCCCGGCGCGTGTCTCGATGGTCACTTCCTTGTTACCCGTCTCTTCCATGACCAGCCAGCCCACACAGCGCGTGGCATTGCCGCAGGCACTCACTTCGCCGCCATCGGAATTATACAGCCGCATGAACACACTGGCGACGTGCGAGGTCTCCAGCAGCACGATCTGGTCGCAGCCGATGCCGAAACGGCGGTCTGCGATGGCGACACGTTGCGCTTCGGAAAAAGCCAAAGTGCCGGAACGATTGTCGAACACGACGAAATCATTTCCGGCACCGTGCATTTTCAGGAAGGGAATCTGTTCCATATCAGCCTGTTTACTCACCCGTCTCGCCTTCGCCGCGCAGCAGCGCGGGACAGCCATGAGCCCGCGAAGCGGCAGCCCATGTGGTTCGCAGCAGCGAAGCATGGGGCGATTAAAGCGTTTTAGAACGGAATTTCATCGTCTATCATACCGCCGCCAGCAGGCACTTTCGCCGCGGCGGGTTTATTGTAGGAACTTCCGCCTCCGAAGGACGCGCCGTCGTCATATCCGCCTTCGGACGCGCTGGAAGAGCCGCCTTTGCCGTCCAGCATCTGCAAGGTGCTGTTGAAGCCCTGCAGGACGATTTCGGTGGAATACTGGTCCTGACCTTCTTTATTGGTCCATTTGCGGGTCTGCAGCGCGCCCTCAATATAGAGTTTCGCGCCTTTCTTCACATAGTTCTTCACGACCTTCACCAGACCATCGTTGAAGATGACCACGCGGTGCCATTCGGTCTTCTCACGGCGTTCACCGGAGTTGCGATCGTTCCAGCTCTCGGAGGTAGCGATGCGAAGGTTGGCGATTTCCTTGCCGTCCTGCGTGCTGCGGATTTCAGGGTCTGCACCCAGATTGCCCACGAGGATCACTTTATTCACACTGCCAGCCATTGCTCTCTCCGCATTGAATTTTTAAGGGTCGTTCACTATATCAATGAAAAAGATTATGACAAGGGCGGAAATTTGCCATATTATGGCTGCCCTTTTGACGGATGGAACCGAATGGCTAAAGCACCCAAAACCGCTACTAAGAACACCACTCCCAAGGCGACCGACCTGAACACGCATATCTGCGTGCGCGGCGCGAAGGAGCATAACCTCAAGAATGTGGATGTGGACATCCCCCGTAACGAGCTGGTGGTCATCACGGGACTTTCCGGTTCGGGCAAGTCCTCCCTCGCTTTCGATACCATCTATGCCGAAGGCCAGCGCCGCTATGTGGAAAGCCTCTCCGCTTATGCGCGCCAGTTCCTGAACATTCAGGATAAGCCTGATGTGGAAAGCATCACCGGCCTTTCCCCCGCCATCGCCATCGACCAGAAGACCACCTCGCGCAACCCGCGCTCCACCGTCGGCACGGTCACGGAGATTTACGATTATTTGCGTTTGCTGTATGCCCGCATCGGCGTGCCCTACTCTCCCGCTACTGGCCTGCCCATCGAAAGCCAGACCGTCTCCCAAATGGTCGATCGCATCTTGGAGCTGCCTGAAGGTGCAAAAGTCCTCATGCTGTCGCCCATCATCCGTGGCCAAAAGGGTACACACGTCCGCGAGATGCTCGACCTGAAAAAACGCGGCTTCCAGCGCGTGAAGGTGAACGGCGAGATGATGGAGATCGATGACGTCCCCTCCCTCGACAAGAACAAGAAGCACAACATCGAAGTCGTCGTCGACCGCCTCGTCATCCGTGGCGACCTCGGCAACCGTTTGCCGGATAGCTTGGAGACCGCGCTAGACTTGAGCGACGGCCTCGTGCTCGTCGAAGTGCTGGGCGATAAGCCAGAAACCATCACCCTTTCCTCCAAATTCGCCTGCCCCGTCTCCGGCTTCACGTTGACGGAAATCGAACCGCGCCTGTTCTCCTTCAACAGCCCATTCGGTGCCTGCCCCGTCTGCGATGGCCTCGGCTCGCAAATGGTGGTCGATGCTGACCTCATCGTGCCGGACACCAAGCTGACTCTGAAAGACGGCGCGATTGCGCCTTGGGCGAACTCCACCTCGAAGTACTACATCCAGACCCTTGAAGGCCTCGCCAAGCATTTCGGTTTCCGGCTCGACGTGCCCTTCAAGGATTTGAAGGAGGACGTGAAGGAAATGCTGCTTTACGGCAGCGGCGATGAAGTCGTGAAAATCCCTTATCAGGACGGCTTCCGCAATTTCGTCTCCAAAAAGCCATTCGAGGGCATCATCCCTAACATGAACCGCCGCTATCTGGAGACGGACAGCGACTGGTCACGCGATGAAATCGGTAAATTCCAGAATAACCAGCCCTGTGAAGCCTGTAACGGTCACCGCCTGAAAAGCGAGGCGCTGTGTGTGAAGGTCGGCGACCACAACATCGGTCAGGTCACCGAATACACCATCGAAAAAGCCGCCGAATGGTTCGAGCTTTTAGATGCGAAATTGAGCGAAAAACACAAGAAAATCGCCGAAAAAATACTCCTTGAAATCCGTATGCGCCTCGGTTTCCTCGTGAATGTCGGTCTTGATTATCTGACCCTTTCCCGCGAATCCGGCACGCTTTCCGGCGGGGAAAGCCAGCGTATCCGCCTCGCTTCGCAAATCGGCGCGGGTTTGACGGGTGTATTGTACGTCCTCGACGAGCCATCCATCGGCCTTCACCAGTGCGATAACGAACGCCTCCTCGCCACGCTGCGAAATCTGCGCAACATCGGCAACACGGTGATTGTGGTCGAGCATGATGAAGACACCATGCGCGCGGCGGATTTCCTCATCGATATGGGTCCCGGCGCAGGGGTGAACGGCGGTAACATCGTCGCCGCTGGCACGCCGGAAGAAGTCATGGCCAATGAGAAGAGCGTCACGGGACAATATCTGAAGGAAAAACTCTTCATTCCCGTGCCCGCTGAACGCCGTGCAGCCAAGAAAAACCGCAAAATCACCATTCACAACGCACGCACTAATAACCTGAAGGGCGTGACGGTGGATATCCCCATCGGCATCATGACGGTGGTCAGCGGTGTATCCGGCGGCGGCAAATCCAGCTTGGTCATCGAAACACTCTATAAAGCGGTGATGAAGAAGCTGCATAACAGCCGCGACAACCCCGGCGCGCACGACAAAATCACCGGTTTAGAGAACATCGACAAGATTATCGAAATCGACCAGTCACCCATTGGCCGCACGCCGCGCTCCAACCCTGCGACCTATACGGGCGCGTTCGGCCCCATCCGCGATTGGTTCGCTGGACTCCCCGAATCGCAAGCGCGCGGCTATAAGCCCGGTCGCTTCTCCTTCAACGTGAAGGGTGGCCGCTGCGAGACCTGCGAAGGTGATGGCATGATCAAAATCGAAATGCACTTCCTGCCGGATGTGTACGTAAAATGCGATGCTTGCAAAGGAAAACGCTACAACCGCGAGACGCTGGAAATTAAATACAAAGACAAATCCATCTCCGACGTGCTCTCCATGACCGTCGCCGAAGCGGTGGAATTCTTTGACCGTGTGCCCGTTATCCGCGAGAAACTGGCAGCTTTGCAGGAAGTCGGGCTGGGGTACATCCAAACCGGACAATCCGCCACCACCCTTTCGGGTGGCGAGGCGCAGCGCATCAAACTGGCCAAGGAACTTTCCAAACGCGCCACCGGTAGCACGCTTTACATCCTCGATGAACCGACCACGGGTCTTCACACCCACGACATCGGCAAGCTTTTGCAAGTGTTGCAGAAACTCGTCGATAGCGGCAACAGCATGGTCATCATCGAGCATAACCTTGACGTCATCAAATCCGCCGATTGGGTCATAGACATCGGCCCCGGTGGCGGTTCTAAAGGTGGTTATGTGGTCGCTGAAGGCACGCCGGAACAAGTCGCCAAGATTCCAGAAAGCGTAACGGGTAAATACATCAAGCCATTGCTGGAAAAGAAGAAAAAGAAGGCTGCATAAGCGTGCGTCAAGTAAACGGATATTGACATATTAATGTCATAATCTTGCGCTAAAATGCCTGTATCGAATGGACAGGCGCACCATGCTCTTCAAAAAGAAACCTGAGGATACCCCTCCCCCACCGCCGGAGCGCTATGCTTTCGCGATACGCACCTCACGCCGCCTGACCAGTGAAGAGAAACAGCACCTCTCCGCCAAAGAAATACAGTATATGGGCGGGAACCATACGTTTCTGGCGCTTATCGACTATCAGACGGGCATCGTGAATGAATACGGTTTTGGGCCGAACCGCAATTCCGCGACCTACTTCCCCACCAAAGGCCATACCCACACCGCGCAGTACCGCCAGAATCAAGGTATGGATATGCGCTATGCCGATGAAATCCGCTATGACATCAGCAAGGAAGAATACGCGGTTTTGAAGGCGGATTTGTCCTCCGCGCAGCCAAAGACCTATAATCTCCTGAGCTATAACTGCACGAGCTGGAGCTTCGAGCTTGCGGAGAACCATGGTTTCGAAGTGCCGCAGACGCGCATGGCGACACCATCGCCGAACGGGCTGGCAAAAGCCTTGAAACGCCTTTCTGAAGCCGCCCCAGAACAGCCAGAACCACCAGAGGGAGGCCGCAAATCCCATGTGGAGACGCTGAAATCCCGTTTGCAGCAGTCGGGGCGTATGCGCTGATTTCCTTTGTTATTCTTATGTATCTGCTTCATGATGCAGGCATCCTGA